>JAKAFI010000007.1 GCA_021818005.1 Acidobacteriota bacterium
GGACGCGCTCGAGCAACCCGTCACGCTCGATCGTCGCGATCACGGCCTCGACCAGCGCCATCGCCAGCGGCCCGCCGCCGAACGTGGTGCCGAGGGCGCCCTTGCGGATCCCGGCCGCCAGCCCCTCCCCGACGAGGACGGCCCCGGCGGGAAAGCCGCCGGCGAGCCCCTTCGCGGTGGTCAGCACGTCGGGGAGGATGCCGTGCGCCTGCGCCGCGAACGGGTGCCCCGTCCGCCCCATGCCGCACTGCACCTCGTCGAAGACCAGCAGCGCGCCGGCCGCCGTTGCGGTCTCCCGCGCCGCGGCGAGGAAGCCGCGCGACAGCGCCCGCGCCCCGGCGACCCCCTGCACCGGCTCGACGATCACGGCCGCGACGTCGCCGGTCACGGCGGCGGCGAGCGCCGCGGCGTCGTCGAACGGCGCCCAGCTCACCGCGAACGGCTGCGACGGGAAGCCGTACCAGCGCTCGTGCCCGGCGGTCACCGCGCCGGCGGCCGCCGTGCGCCCATGGAACGCGCCCTCGATCGCGACCACGCGGCTGCGGCCGGTGGCGTTGAAGGCGATGCGCAGCGCGTTCTCGTTCGCCTCCGCGCCGGAGTTGACGAAGAACGCCCGCGTCAAGCCGGGCGGGCCGAAGCGCACCAGGCTCGCCGCCGCGCGCTCGCGCACGTCGAGCGGCACGACGTTCGACTGAAAGAAGAGCGTCCGCGCCTGGCGGTCGAGCGCCGCGACCAGCGCCGGGTGGCCGTAGCCGAGGAGCGCGACGGCGTGGCCGCCGTAGAAGTCGAGGTAGCGCTCGCCGCTCGCGGTGAACAAGGTCGCGCCCTCGCCGCGCACGGGGCGCAGGGCGATCTGATCGAACACGTCGAGCAGCGCCGAGGCCCCGGGTCCGTTCGCGTCTGCCATCGCTCCCTCCATCGCTCAGTGCCAGCCGATCCCGGCCAGGTTGAGGCCGGCGCTCTCCGCGAACCCGAGCAGGCGGTTCATCCACTGCACGCCGCCGCCGGCGGCGCCCTTGACGAGGTTGTCGATCACCGAGGTCACGAC
The DNA here is from genome assembly GCA_021818005.1 of Acidobacteriota bacterium. Classification (GTDB taxonomy): domain Bacteria; phylum Acidobacteriota; class Thermoanaerobaculia; order Thermoanaerobaculales; family Thermoanaerobaculaceae; genus RBG-13-68-16. The sequence continues at coordinate 1,049 of JAKAFI010000007.1, forward strand.
CGCGGTGCGGCCGCGCGTTGCGACGCCGAGCCGGCAGGCGTTGGTGCCGACCACCTCGTTGAGGCGCGGCTGCGCCGCCGTGACGCGCACGAACGGGGCGTCGCGGTAGAACTCGGCGAGCGCGGCCGCGAGCGCCGGGCCGGGCATCGGCTCGACGAGCTGCATCCGCACCGTCGCGAGGATCCCGCGCACGAACGGGCCCGAGTGCGGCACGAACTCGACCTCCGGCTCGACGCCGCCGCACGCCGGCGCGAGCAGCATCGCCATCTCCGGCTCGTGCCGGTGCGCGAGCGGCGAGTAGGCGACGAGGTTGCCGCTGCGCTCGGGGTGGTGCGTCCCCGGTCCCGGGGTACGGCCGCTCCCCGAGCTCCCGGTCACCGCCGAGACGAAGACGCCGCCCGCGGCCAGGCCGAGGGAGTACAGCGGGTACGCGGCGAGCACGACCGCCGTCGTGAAGCAGCCCGGCTGCGCCGCGTGCTCCGGCGCCCGGCCCCGGTAGTGTTCGGGGACGGCGCAGACGAACGCGCCGGCGCGGCCGGGCGCGCCGTGCGCCTGGCCGTAGATGCGGGCGAAGCGCTCGGGGTCGGCAAAGCGGAAGTCGGCCGACAGGTCCACCGCGTGCGCCTCGGCGCCCGCCGCCTCCGCCGCGGCCAGCGCCGCGTCGACGAGCGGCGCCGTGGTCCCGTGCGGCGTCGCCGCGAACACCGCCGCACGGCCGCCGCTGGGCAAGTGCGACGCGACCGCCTCGGGAGCTTCGAAGCGCAACTCCGGCGGCAGCACCGCGGCCAGGTGCGGGAACGAGGCCGCCACCGGGGCGCCCGCTTGGCTCGTCGAGACCACGGCCGCGATCCGCAACTGCGGGTGGCCGGCGAGCAGGCGCAGCAGCTCGCCGGCGACGTAGCCGCTGCCGCCGAGCACGATCGCCGGAACCGGCTCAGGCATCGACGTCTCCGTTCGCGATCCCGACGAGCCCCAGCCTCTCCATCACGAGCGCGGCCAGCTCGGCCGGGTTGGTGCGAGCGTTGATCCCTCTCACCCCGGTCTCGCGCTCGGTCAGCCGCGTGCCGGCGATGTTGTCGGTCGCCGGGCCGGTCACCACCGCGGCGGCAAGCGCGTAGCGGTCGCGCAGCAGCTGCACGCCGCCCCACGCGGCCACCGGGTCGTTCGCCGCCAGCACCAGGGCCCCGAAGCTCGCCGCCAGCCCAGCGTCCGCCAGGATCGCGTCGACGCCGTACAGACCGAGCAGCCCGTCGCCGAGCTCGAGCACGATCACGTCCGGCGCGTCCGCCGCGAGGTGGGTCAGGATCGTCCGCGCCACCCGCGGGGCGACGTCCGGCGTCGTCGTCACCACGCCGAGGTCGGTGAAGATCAGGGTGTGGCGCGCGCCGGCGTCCTCCATCGCGAGGACGTCGCGGCGCAGCGAGACCCCGGTAGCCTTCCCCGCCGCCACCTTCAGCCCGCGGTGGGTGAACGCCTGGATCAGGTTGCACGCCGCCTGCGTCTTCCCCGCGTTCATGCACGTCCCGACCACGCCGACGACGGGGATGCCGCCGACCTCGAGGCGGTCGTCGAGCGGGAGGGCGCCCTGCGCGATGTGCGCCGGCAGGCCGACGCGCTCGCCGAGGTAGGGGAAGTGCAGCACCTGGCCGAGGACCTCGACCTCGAACGGGTGGCCGAGGTCGGGGTTGACGCCGTCACACACGCCGATCACCCCGCCGAGGTTGAGCAGGTTCAGCGTGTCGCCCACCGCGACGCTGGCCGGCAGGTACCCCGAGTAGCCGAACAGCGCCTTGCGGTGGCCGAGCGCGCCCGCGATCACGTCGCCCGGCTTGACGAGCGAGAAGCGGCCCGACGGCAGCTCGAGCTGGTTGTACGTGCTCTTCGCGTTGCGCACCCGCACCGCGACGACGCCGCCTTCGACCGCGGGGATCTCCCCGCCCAGGCGCACCTCGCGCGAGAGACGGCAGGTCGCCGTCACCGAGCCGATCTTGTCCAGCAGCACCTTCTTCATGACTCGCCCTTCCCGGCGCGGGCGTGCAGCATCCCCGGCAAGGCCAGCATGCGGGAGAAGCCGCGCGCGTCGGCCGCCGTCCACTCCCCCGCCGCCTCGCCGTAGACCGCGCGCGAGGCGGCCTTGAGCGAGTACGGCGAGGTCACGCCCTCGACGAACGCCGAGCCCGGCCGCAGCAGCACGCGCACCTCGCCGGTGACGCGAACTTGCGAGCGCACGAGCAGCGCCTCGATGTCGCGGCACACCGGGTCGAGCGACTGCCCCTCGTGGACCAGGTCGCCGTACACCGCCGCGACGCTGTCCTTCACCCGCTGCTGCCGCGCGGTCAGCGTCAGCTTCTCGAGCTCCCGGTGCGCCGCGATCAGCAGCGTCGCGGCCGGCGCCTCGAACGCGACCCGGCCCTTCAGGCCGATGATCGTGTCGCCGAGGTGGATCCCGCGCCCGACCCCGAAACCGCCGCCGAGCGCGTTGAGGCGCTCGACCAGCTCGACCGGCCCCATCGCGACGCCGTCGAGCGCCGCCGGCACCCCCGCGGCGAACGAGATCGTGTGCGACTCCGGCGTCGGCGGCGAGGCGAAGGCGCCACGCGTGAGCACCCACGCCTCCTCGGGCAGCGAGGCGACGGTGTCGGAGGTCTCGCGGCCGCCGATCGTGCACCCCCACAGCCCCGAGTTGACCGAGTACGTGGCGCGCTCCTGGGGCCACGCGATGCCGCGCGCCGCGAGGTACGCCACCTCGTCGGCGCGCGAGAACCCCTCGTCGCGCACCGGGGCGAGGACCTCGAGCTCGGGGGCGAGCGTCCGCAGCGCCACCTCGAACCGCACCTGGTCGTTGCCGGCCGCGGTGCTGCCGTGGGCGACCGCCCCGGCGCCGACCTCGCGGGCCGCTTCGGCGACGAGGCGCGCCTGCAGCGAGCGCTCGGCCCCGACGCAGAGCGGGTACACCTGCCCGCGCAGCACGTTGCCGGCGACGAGGAAGCGCAGTGTCTCGTCGAAGTAGCGCGAGCGCGCGTCGACGAGCACGTGCCGCTCCGCTCCGAGCGAGAGGGCGCGCGCCTCGATCGCCGCGCGCTCGGCCGCCGAGATCCCGCCGGTGTCCACGGTCACGGTCGTCACCTTGGCGCCGTACCGCTCGGCGAGCCAGGGGACGCAGAACGAGGTGTCGAGCCCGCCCGAGTAGGCGAGGACGATGCGCTCACGCATGCACGGCCTCCTTGACCAGCGCCGCGAGCCTGGCCTCGACCCGCGCCTGCGGTCGCCTCCCGGCGGTGGCCACGAGGAACGTGTCGTCCCCGGCCACGGTCCCGACGACCTCCGGCCAGCCGGCGCGGTCGAGCGCGATCGCCACCAGCGCCGCGATCCCCGGCGGCGTCTTGACGACGAGGAGGTTGGGACCGGCCGCCGCCACGCTCTTCACGAACGCCGCGGCCTCCTCGAGCTCCGCAGGCGGCGGGGCCGCGGAGGCGAGCGCAGCGCCGCTGACGTAGCGGCCGTCCACGCGCACCGCGCCGATCTCCTGCAGGTCGCGGGAGACGCTCGACTGCGTGACCGAGAACCCGCGCGCGGTCAGCAGCTCGACGAGCTCCGCCTGGCTGCGAACCTCCTCGTGGCGCAGGAGGTCCTCGAGCGCCGCGCGCCGCTGCTGCCAGCTCTCCGTCTTGCTCGGCATGGCCACCCTCCGTGGTGCGCCCGGCCCTCCCCGTCGACCCGGGCACTATATGCGCACAATCATATTTCCATGCGCATAAAAATGCAAGCCCTCGCACCACGACCGCAGCGCTCAGCCGGGATCCAGCGCGAACCGGTAGAATCTCAGCGCCGTGCCCTCCGGTCGCGACGGATGGGCGCGCACACGGAGGACCACGCGATGGCCGCGCCCGACCGCTCGACCCGTCTCGCTTTCCGGCGCCTCGCCGCCCTCGCCCTGGTCGCGCTGGTCGCCATCCCCGCGCTCGCCGCCGGCCCCGGCGTTGCGCGCCCCGAGGCGACTCCGCGGCTGGCCGTGATCGTGGTCGTGGACGGGCTCTCCTGGGATCGTCTGCTGCAGTACCGCCCGCTCTACGCCGCCGGCCTCAAGCGCCTGCTCGAGCAGGGCCTGGTCTGCAGCAGCAGCCGCTACCGCCACATCAACACCGAGACCGGCCCCGGCCACGCCTCACTCGCCACCGGCGCGCCTCCGCGCGTGCACGGCATCGTCGTCAACCAGTGGCTGGAGACGGGGGCGGACGGCGCGCAGCTCGCCGTGTACTGCGCCGCGCAGCCCGCGCAACCGCCCGCCTCCGGGGTGGTGCCGGGGCCTGCCAGACTGCGCGCCGACACGCTCGGCGACCGGCTCGTCGCGGCCCGGCCCGCGGCGCGCGTGGTGACGGTTGCCGGCAAGGACCGGGCCGCGATCTTCCTCGCCGGCCGCGACCGGCGCCACGTCGCGACGTGGTTCGACGCCGACACCGGCCACTTCATCACCTCCCCCGCGTACGACGCGGCCGGCCCGGCGCCGGCCGCCGGCCGGGCGGTGATCGCGGCGTTCAACCGGACCCGGGCCGGCGCCCGCCTCGCCGGCCATCTCGGCGCCGTCTGGGATCAGCTGCCGGAGCCGGCCGCCGTTCCCGCCGGCGCCTGGGCCGCTCCCGCCGGCACCATCGCCGACTACCAGATCCCGGTCCACAGGCTCCTCTTCCCCCACAACCTGAGCGCAAACCGGCGCGGCTACTTCTACGGCGTCTACACCAGCCCGCTCGTGGACGAGCTCACCGCCGAGCTGGCGATCGCGCTCCTCGACGACCCCGCCCTTGAGCTCGGCCGGCGCTCGACCCCCGACCTGCTCGCCGTCTCGTTCTCCGCCCAGGACCTCGTCTCGCACAGCTACGGCCCCGAGTCGCGGGAGAACCTCGACGTCCTGCGCCGGCTCGACCTCCTCCTCGGCCGCCTGCTCGACGCCCTCGACGCGCGGGTCGGCAGGTCGCGTTACGTGCTCGCGTTCTCCGCCGACCACGGCTTCTCCCCGATCCCCGAGTTCCAGAGGCGGATCGACCGCAGCTTCCACGGCGGCCGTCTCGTCGACGGGCCCAGGGTCGCCGTGGGGTTCGTCGAGCGGCTCAACCGCCTGCTCGACGAGAGGCTCGGCCTCGACCCGGCCAGCCGTCCGGTCGCGGCGGTCGAGGGGTGGGCGCTCTACTACACCCGGCCGCTCGCCGCCCGGGCCGCGCAGCGGACGCCGCCCGCCGCGGTCCCGGTCGGCCCCCGCGAGGTGGACGCCGCCCTGCCCGCGGCGCTGTCCACGCTGTACAACGAGGAGATCGCCGGCGTCGACCTCGCTTCCCAGTCCCTCTCCTGGCCCGCGGACGACCCGATGACCGAGTTCGTGCGCAACGACTTCGATCCCGAACGTTCCGGCGACGCCACGCTGATCCCGAGGCCGGGGGTGCTGATGCACTCTGATCCGGGCCGGGGCGCCGGCCACGGTTCGCCGTACGAGCCCGACACGCACGTGCCGCTCATCTTCCTCGGCGGGCCGTTCACCGCCGGCCGGCTCGAAGCGGAGACGACGCCGTACGACCTCGCGCCGACGCTGGCGGCGCTGCTCGGCGTCGCGATGCCGGCCGCGACCGGCCGCCCGATCGTGCCGCCCTCCTCTCCTGGTCCGGCTCAGAGCCGGCCGAAGTAGACGAGCGTGTCGTAGGCGAAGGCGACCGCGCCGCGCTCGTTGTGCCGCTCGAAGAGCGCGCGCAGCGCAACCAGCATCGGCGCGTGCCGCGGATGGCCGGCCGCCGGCGCGTACGACGAGGAGAGCAGACGGCCCTCGAGCGCCTTGTAGTCGAACACCTGCCGGTTGGGGAAGACGCGCTTGGCGCACCGGGACGGGCGGAAGAACTCCGCGATCACCGCGTCGGTGACGTTGGCGTGGTCCACCCGCTCGTAGTCGGTCGCGTACTCCACGAGCAGCCGCTCGTACGCGACTGCGAACGCGTCGGCGTCCTTGCGCCTCAGGTTCCACAGCAGCGCCACCCAGCCGCCGGGCTTGAGGATGCGGGCGAACTCGGCGCGCGCGCGCGGCCGGTCGAACCAGTGGAACGCCTGCGCCGCGGTGACGAGGTCGACGCCGGCGTCGGGGAGCGTCGTCGCCTCGGCACGCGCGTCCACGCTGACGAAACCGGGGTACGAGGCGAGCGCCCGCTCTGCTTCGGCGCGCATCTGGGCGTTCGGCTCGACGCCGAACACCCGGCAACCGCGCGCCAGGAGCATCGCGGCGAGGATCCCCGTCCCGGAGCCGACGTCGGCGACGACCGAGCCCGGCGCCAGGCCGCACGCCTCGACGAGAAGGGTGACGGCCTCTTCGGGGTAGCCGGGCCGGTGCCGCGCGTACAGCTCCGCCCGTCCCTTGAACCGCCGCGTGGGGTCGAAGAAACCCCGCTCCGGGCCGCCGCCGTCACCCATCGGCGGATTCTCCCGCACCCTGCGCCGCCGCTCAAGCAGGCGGGGGCGGTTGCCGCCGGCGGCGCCGGCGTGCAAGATGGCGGGCGGAGGTTCCCCGTGGCCCACCTCGTCCGCTCGTCCGTCCTCCCTCGTCACCCGCGCGCCGCCGTGGCCGCGGCCGCCGCGCTCGCGGCCGTGCTCACCGGCGCGGCCGTCGCCGCCGCGCAGGGCGCGCCGCCCGCCGCACCGGCGCTGGGCGCCAGGGTGGCGCGGATCCTCGCCGAGACGCCGCTCGTCGACGGCCACAACGACCTCGCCGAGAACTACCGGGAGCGCGTCAGCGACCACCTCGATCGCATCGACCTCGCCGGCGACACGGCCGCGCTCGCCGAGCCGCTGCACACCGACATCCCCCGTCTGCGCCGCGGTCTGGTCGGGGGCCAGTTCTGGTCGGTGTACGTGCCGGCGTCGCTGCCGGGGCCCGAGGCGGCGGTCGCCACGCTCGAGCAGATCGACCTCGTGCACCGCATGATCGCCCGCTACCCCGAGGCGTTTGCCTTCGCCGCCACCGCCGCCGACGTCGAGCGCATCCACCGTTCCGGCCGGATCGCCTGTCTGATCGGCATCGAGGGTGGGTACTCGATCGCCGATTCGCTCGCGGTGCTGCGCCAGGCGTACGCCCTCGGCGCGCGCTACATGACGCTCACCCACTGGAAGTCGATCGACTGGGCCGACGCCGCGACCGACGCCCCCCGCCACGGCGGCCTCACACCGTTCGGGCGCGAGGTCGTGCGCGAGATGAACCGCCTCGGGATGCTCGTCGACCTCTCCCACGTCTCCGACCGGACGATGCTCGATGCGCTGGAGACGAGCCAGGCGCCGGTGATCTTCTCCCACTCCTCGGCGCGCGCGCTGTGCGCCCACCCCCGCAACGTGCCAGACGAGATCCTGCGCCGCGTCGCCGCCAACGGCGGGATCGTGATGGTCAACTTCGCTCCTGGGTTCGTCTCTGAGGCCACCCGCGTCGCCGATGCGCCGGTTGAGGCCGAGTGGACGCGTCTCGGCGCGCTCTACCCGAACGATCCCAAGCGCGTCGCGGCCGAGGTGCACGCGTTCGCGGCGCAGCACCCCGTCCCCGACGCGACGCTCGCCCAGGTCGCCGACCACATCGAGCACATCCGCGACGTGGCCGGGATCGACCACGTGGGGATCGGCTCCGACTTCGACGGCATCGGCCGCGCCCCCGTCGGCCTCGAGGACGTCTCCAAGTACCCGGCGCTGCTCGAAGAGCTGCTGCGCCGCGGCTGGAGCGACGGCGACGTGAAGAAAGTGGCGGGCGGCAACATCCTGCGCGTCATGCACGCGGCCGAGGTCGTCGCCGCCCGGCAGCAGCGTGAGCGGCCGCCGTCGGATGCGCGCATCGAGGAGCTGGACGCCCGCCCGGTCCCCGACCACGGCGGTCCGGCCGGGACCACCGAGTAGGCGCCGGCCTCAGCGCGCCGAGACGAGCTTCAGACCGACGATCCCGGCGACCACGAGGCCGATGCACGCGAGGCGCGCCCAGTCGCGCGGCTCGCCGAACAGGACCATCCCCAGGATCGCGGTCCCCACCGCGCCGATGCCGGTCCACACCGCGTAGGCGGTCCCGATCGGCAGCGTCCGCGCCGCCTGCGCCAGCAGGAAGAAGCTCAGCAACCCGCCGCCGACCGTGAGCGCGCTCGGCAGGGGACGCGTGAACCCCGCCGTGTACTTCAGGCCCACCGCCCACGCCACCTCGACCAGCCCCGCCACGACCAGCACCAGCCACGCCATCGCGACCTCCCGCGCCCGCGAAGGTAGCAGACCCGTCCGCCCACGAAAACGCGAAAATGCGGTACCTGGTACCTGCTTGTTGCGCGGCGGCGCAAGAGGGAGTAGGTTGCGGTCGCGGCACGGAGGGGCGTCGTTCATGGCCATCATCATGATGTCCAGGGGCAGCTACTCGGGTGGCAGACTCCTCTCTGGGCGCGTGGCCACGCAGCTCTCCTACCGCGCAATCGATCGCGAAACGATCCTCGGCAAGGCGTCCGGGTGCGGCGTGAGCGAGAGCAAGCTCCGCGCGGCGCTCGACCGACCGCCCGGGTTCCTCGACCGCTTCCGCGAGGAGCGCCGGCGTTACATGACGCTGTTCCAGGCGTGCCTGGCCGAGGAGCTGACCGGCGGCAACGTGATCTATACCGGCCACCTCGCCCACCTCATGCTCGGCGGCGTAAGTCACGTCCTGCGCATCCGCATCATCGCGCCGATGGCGTTCCGCCTGGCGGCGGTGCAGGAAGCGCTCAAGCTGGGGCGCGAGGAGGGCCTGGCGTACATCCACCGTCAGGATCACGACCGCGCCCGCTGGACGCGCTACCTGTACGGCGTGGACTGGACCGACCCGGCGCTGTACGACCTCGTGCTCAACCTCGAGCACGTGTCGATCGCCGAGGCGTGCGAGATCGTATGCGCCTCCGCCCGTAAGCCGGTGTTTTCGGAGACCGACGAGTCGCGGGCCGCCATGGTCGACCTCGCCCTCTCCTATCGCGTCACCGCCGGGCTGCTGACGACGCCGGAGACCTCCGAATTGGCGCTTGAGGTGAGGGCGAACGCCGGCGTCGTGACGCTCCACGGCAAGGTGAGGACCCGCAAGCAGCTGGAGGCGGTCGAGGGGGTCGTCAGCCGCACGCCTGGAGTCACCAAGACGGTCCTCGACGGTGTGATCCAGGTCCTGGACGCCTAGCCCGTGGAGACGCCGCTCCCCCGCATCGCGAGTCGCCCGGGGTATCGCTGGTTCGTGCTCGGCACGGTCCTGATCGGCGCCTTCATGTCGGCGCTCGACGCGAGCATCGTCAACATCGCCCTGCCGGCGATCAACGTCAGCTATCACGCCCGCATGGGCGTCGTGGAGTGGGTGTCGCTGTCGTACCTCCTGACCCTGACGCTGATGCTGCCGGCGTTGGGACGCCTCGCCGACATGCTCGGCCGCAAGCCGCTCTACAACGCCGGCTTCGTGTTCTTCACCGTGGGGTCGTTCGCCTGCGGCGCCGCGAGCGGCATCGTTGGGCTCATCTTCTGGCGCGTCGTCCAGGCGGTGGGCGCGGCGCTGCTGCAGTCGAACAGCCTCGCGCTCATCACCCAGGTGTTTCCCGAGCGCGAGCGCGGCCGCGCCATCGGCGTCCAGGGCGCCGTCCAGGCCGCCGCGATGTCGTTCGGCCCCTACATCGGCGGCATTCTGGTCGAGCGCTTCTCCTGCCAGGCGATCTTCTACGTCAACGTCCCGATCGGCATCGTCGGCACCCTCGTCGCCTGGCTCATCCTTCCCCGCCCCGCGGAGCGCCGGAAGCGGGTCGCGATCGACTACCGCGGCGCGGTCACCTTCTCGGTCGCCCTGGCGGCGTTCATGCTGGTCCTGACCCAGGTCACCGCGAACAACTGGATCTCACACCACAAGACGCTTCTCCTTCTCCTTGCCGTCGCTTCCATGGCCGCGTTCTACCTGATCGAGCGCCGCACCCGCGAGCCGTTCATCAAGCTCGGCCTCTTCCGCGAGCGCAACTTTACGATCGGCAACGTTTCCGGCATGTTCTCGTACATGGCGCTGTTCGCGCCGATGTTTCTCCTCCCCTTCTACCTCGAGAAGATCCTCGGCCTCAACCCGGAGCGGGCGGGTACGCTGCTGACGCCCGTCCCGATGGCGCTCTCGGTCGTCGCGCTCGGCAGCGGCTACCTTTCGGACAAGTTCGGCGTCCGGCTGTTCACCGTCGGCGGGATGCTGCTCACCGCCGTCAGCCTCTACGCGCTGAGCACGCTCCACCACGACTCCGGCGTGACTGCGGTGGTGTGGCGCCTCGTCCTGCTCGGCGTCAGCCTCGGCCTGTTCACGCCGCCGAACAACCGCTCGGTGATGTGCGCCGCGCCGGAAGCGGACCTCAGCGTCGCCGGCGGCCTGCTCAACATGATGCGCAGTCTCGGCATGATGTGCGGCGTCGCCTTCGCCCAGATGATCTACAGCACCGAGCTGCACGACCTCATCGAGCGCACCGCGACGGCCGGGCCGCTCACCCGCGCCGTCCGCCACCACGAGATGATGCTCAGCTTCGACAAGGTCTACTTCACGATGGTCTTCGTCGCCCTCGCCGCCGCCGTCCTCTCGCTGGTGAAGGAGCGTGAGGAACTGTCCGGCCGCAAGGCGGCCGAGGCCCCGCTCGAGTTCTGATCCGGGGGTGACCGCGCCCCCTCTGCTACGATAAATGCGTATGCTGTCGGCGCTGATCCGCTCCCATGGTCACCGCGCCGAACCCGATCCGGGCCGCGTGTGGGGTGTGCGCGCAAGGCCGCCCGCTTCCCCGGCGCATCTCGTCTCCGCCCCCGGGCCCGTCCGCGGTTGGCTTGGCCGCGTGCGGCGACGGCCCAACCTCTTCGCTGCAGCGTGCGGAGTGTCGCGATGATCAGAAACGGCACACGGCGCATGACGCTGTGGTGGGGGTTCGCCCTCGCCGTGCTCGTGGTCGTGGCGCTCGGCGGGACGACCGTGCTGCTGCTGCGCCCCTCCCACGTCCTCGTGCAGGTCGCCGTCGCCCGGCGCGCGGACCTCCTCGCCCAGGTGCAGTGCGACGGCATCCTCGAGGCGCCGCCCGAGGGGGAGCTGCGTGCCAGCGAGCCGGGGCTCGTCGCCGAGCTGCCGGTGAGCAACGGAACGAACGTCCGCATCGGCGAGATCCTCCTGCGGCTCGCCAACCCGGCGCTGGCCGCGCAGCAGCGCCACGCCGAGGCGGAGCTGGCCCGCCTGCAGGGTGAGACCGCCGCCGCTGCGGCGGCGCGGCAACAGGCCACGGCCGACGCGCAGCACCTCCGCGAGGTCGTCGCCGGCGACCGGCGGCTGCTGGACGGTGGCGCCATCCCGCGCTCGCAGCTTGACGACGACGAGCTGGCGTCGCGCAACGCCGCGGCCAGGGAGCGCGCCGCGACCGAGCGGCTGGCCGCGCTGCGCGGGCCGTCCGGGCAGCTCGAGCTGGCGCGCGCCGCCGCCGCCGCGACCGAGCGTCAGGCGGCCGCACTGACGTTGCACTCGCCGCGGGACGGCACGGTGTACGGCTTGCCCGCCCGCGTCGGAGAGACCGTGCGGGAGGGACAGCTCGTCGCCAGCGTCGTCGACCCCGAACACCCGCGGGTGCGGTTGCGCGTCGACCAACCGGACGTGCCCCGCGTCGCGGCCGGGCAACGCCTCGCGGTGACGTTCGCCGGGATGCCCGGCCGGCAATGGACCGGCCAGGTGACGCGCGTGACCCCCGTGCTGCGGCGCACCGACGGCCGCGAGGTCGGCGAGGTGGTCGGCGAGATCTCCGACCCCGCGCGCCTGCTCCCGCTCAACGCCTCGGTCGACGCCGTCATCGTCCTCGCCCAGGCTGCGAACGTGCTGAGCGTGCCGCGCGCCGCCCTCTATCGTGAAGGCGACCGTCGCTTCGTCTACGTGCTCCGCCGCGGCCACGTGCACCGCCGTGAGGTGACCGTCGGCCTCGTCGGCCTGAACGAGGTCGAGATCACCGGCGGCCTCGCCGCCGGGGAGCGGGTCGCGATCGCCGGCGAGACGCCGCTGGTGGAAGGCCTCCGTGTCGCCACGACGGATTGACTGGACCTACCACGCCGATGTGTTCGCCTGCGCGATGCAGCGCTTCCGCACGCATCCGCTGCAGACCTGGCTCACGCTGGCCGGCCTCATGGTGGGAACCGCCTCGATCGTCTTCGTCGTCGCCCTCGGGCTCACCGGGCGCGGCTACGTGATGGACCAGATCGAGGGGGTCGGCTCGCACCTCGTCTGGGCCGACTACCTCGGCACCGCCTCGGCGGGGACGTCGCGCCGCGCCGACGACTGGATTCGCGAGAGCGACGTGCGCGCGGTCGCGGCGCACGACGAGCTGTTCACCGGCGCCACGCCGCTGCTGGTCCTGCACGGTCAGGTCGAGATCCAGTCGCGCGCCACCGACCTTACCGTTCTCGGGACCACCGCGAACTACCCGCAGGTGCGCAAGAACCTGAAGATCCTGCGCGGACGTTTCCTCGACGCGGACGACACCGCGAGCCGGGCCAAGGTGTGTGTCGTCAACCGCCACCTGTACGAACAGCTGTTCGGCGGCGGCGCGCCAGAGCCGACGGTGCACACGCTCGGGATGGCTTTTGTCGTGATCGGCGAGTTCGAGGAGCCGGTGGACACGCTCGGCCAGGGCGCCGTGACCCCGGAGACGATCTTCATCCCGATCACCACGGCGTGGCTGTTCACGCAGCCGCACCGCGTCGACACATTGTTCGCCGAGGTCCGCGACAGCCGCTTGATGGACGTGGCCGCCCGCACCGTCCAGGCGATCCTGCGCGAGCGCCATCAGCCGGGCTCCGAGTACGAGGTGCGGACGATGGCGGCGGTGGTGCGCGTCGCGCGCACGATCTCGTCCAGCCTGATCGCCGTATTCATCCTGATCGCCGCGGTCTCCGTGATGGTGGGCGGCGTCGGGATCATGAACATCATGCTGGCATCGGTCGAGCAGCGCACCCGGGAGATCGGCGTGCGTATCGCCCTGGGCGCCCGCCGCGGCGACATCCTCTGGCAGTTCCTGCTCGAGGCGCTGATCCTCGGCGTGATCGGTTCCACCCTCGGGGCGCTGGTCGGCCTCGCCCTCCCCTCCCTGGTGCAGCTCGTCGTCCGCGGCGTCGTGGTCAGGGTCTCGTTGGCCTCCGCCGTCGCTGCGTTCGTCTTCTCCTGCGGCGTCGCGGTCGTCTCCGGGTCGGTGCCGGCCGCGCGCGCGTCCCGGCTCGACCCGGTGGAGGCGCTCCGTCATGAATGAGAGAACGTGCACCTCGCTCACCGCCGTCATCCTTGCCCTCGCGGCCAGCGCCACGGCGCAGTCGCCGCCGTCGCTCACGCTGCAACGCGCCGCCGAGCTGGCACTGGCCCATGCTCCCGAGGCCGCCGCGGCGCGCGCCGCCGCCGAGGAGAGCGCGGCGGACGCCCGCCTCGCCGGCGACGAGTTCCACCCGCAGGTATGGCTCACGAGCAGCCCGGGATGGGCGCGCGGCCTGCCGATGGCGATCGTCGGCAACGTCCCGGCCGCCGTCAGCGTCTCATGCCGCACGACGCTGTACGACCGCTTTTCCCGCCTCGAACTGCTGCAGCGCCAGGCTGCCTCGGCGCAAGCCACTGGCCACAGTGACCAGGCACGACTTGATCTGCTGCGCGAGGCGCTCGTCGCATACTCCCGCTGTTGGGCCGATGACGCGACCGTTGCAGCAGGGAGAGAACGGCAACAGGCGGCCGCGCGCATGCTCGAGCGTGCCCAACAGCGGCGGGCGGCGGGACGCGGCACCGAGCTCGACGTCGAGCAGGCCCGCCTCACCCTCGCCCGCGCCCGGATGCGCACGCTCGATCTCGAGACCGAGCGCGAACTCGATCGCCTCGATCTGTCTCGCCTCACCGGCGTGCCGGCCGGCCAGCTCTCGTTCCCGGCGCAAGACCCGCTCGCCGCGCTCCCCGACCCCCCCGACGGCGACACGGTCGACGCGGCGCAGACAGCCGACCCCGCGCTGCGCGCGTCCGCCCGCTCGATCACGCTTCTCGGTGAAGCGGCCGCGATTGCGACCGGCGCCGTCGGTCCGGTGATCCACGCCCAGGCGCAATACGCCCGCCTCTCGCGCATGAACGATTTCGACAGCTATTACCGCCGCTTCCAGATCAACGACTGGAGCGTTGGGGTGGTGGTGGCGTTGCCGCTGTGGGGCGGCGGGCGCGGCCCCGACCTCGCTGCGCGCACCGCCGCCACTCTGGCGCGCGCGCAGAGCGAGCGCCGCGCGCGGGCGGACGTACTGGCGATCAAGGTGCAACGGGCGGAATGGGACGCCGAACGTGCGCACGCCGCGGCGCAGCTCGGCCGCGAGGCCGTGGCCGTTGCCGAGGAGGGGCTGCGCATCGCCCGGCTCCGTGCCGCCGAGGGGCGTGGCGATGAGGATGACGTGGACGCCCGGGCCATCGCCCTGGCCGACGCGAAGGAGGAGGTGGCGCGCGCCGGCCTGTCGCGATTCGCGGCTCGAGTCGAGCGGCTCGCGCTGCACGGCGATCTCGAGAACGGGGTGCTGGGCGCGCCCAAGGCGACGCCGGGCGTGGAGGGTGTGGCGAAACAGGGGGTGTCGGACACTCGATCTCTGCGATGAGACGCGACGTGTTCTCTTGACTTCGTCGCGGATACAATGGTGGAAAGAGAGGAGGGTCGGCCATGACTGCTCAGCGTCACGGGTGGATCGCGTGTGTGGTGTTCCTCTTGACTGTGTGCCTTGCCGCGGTGGCGGGCGCGCAGACCACCGGCTCGATCGCGGGGCGGGTGCTCGCCCCCGACGGAAGCCCGCTCGCCGGCGCCACGGTGGCAGCCGTCGGCGCCATCCCGGGCGGGCGCAGCGCGGTCTCGATGGCCGATGGCCGCTACCACCTCGCCGTGCTCCCCCCCGGCTCCTACGAGCTCAAGGTGATGGCCAAGGGGTACGCGGCGCAGAACCGCAACGCGATCGTCTCGCTCGGCGCCACCACGACGGCCGACTTCACCCTCACCCCGGCCATCACGGAGCAGGCCACGGTGGTCGGCGAGTCGCCCCTCATCGACACGCAGTCGATCGGGGTCGGCAACACCGTCGACGCGCACGCGTTCGAACGGCTGCCGTTGAGCCGCAACTACACCTCGATCGCGCTGTTCCAGCCCGGCGTCACGCAGGATGGAGCCGGCTTCTCGGTGTTCGGCGCCACCGGGCTCGAGAACGCGTACTTCATCGACGGCATCGACGTCACCGGGCTGCGCACCGGTGCCCAGACCCAGGTGGTGCCGGAGGAGTTTCTGCAGGAGGTGCAGGTTCGTACCGCCACCTACAGCGCCGAGTACGGCGGCGCCTCCGGCGGGATCGTCAACGCCATCACCCGCTCCGGCGGCAACGAGTACCACGGCGAGGCGTTCGGCTATTTCGACAACGACAGCCTGCAGGCCAGCGCGAAGCCCGGAGTGATCGGCGGCAACTTCGCCGGTTTCACCGAGCAGGACTTCGGCGCCAGCCTCGGCGGTTACTTCGTCCGCGACAAGCTGTGGTTCTTCGGCGTCTACGACCGCACCGAGCTGCGCCGCGACACCCGCCTCGTCACCGGGTCGGGGAGCCCGTACGACGGCACCACGTTCCGCTCCCAGGACCGCACCGCCAACCTGTTCGCCTTCAAGCTCACCTGGGTCCCCGACACCGCGTCGCAGGTGATCGCCTCGGTGATCGGCAACCCCGCCGACGATGCGCAGCAGCTCGTCCAGGACGGCCCGCCGCAGTCGCGGCGCATCCATGAGAACACCGGCGAGCCCGACTCCTCGATCATCGCGACGCGCGCCGGCGACTGGTGGCTGGGCCAGGTCGGCCTCTTCGACCACCGCGAGCGTGACGATCGCACTCCCGATTTCGTGCCGCCGTTCCTCACCACCGACAACGCCCAGGTGCCCACCCTCGACCTGGCCAACTGCACCCTGCCGGGGTGCTACTCGGGGGCGCCGTGGGTGTTCATCCCGACCAGCCCGGCGCTGCTCAAGGAGAGCTACGAGAGCACCCAGGAGCACGGCTCGCTCAGCGCCTACCTCGGCGAGCACCAGCTCAAGGGAGGTTTTCAGCTCGCGCAGAACGACGGCACCGTCGTGCAATCGATCCCCGGCGGTTACGACCGCATCCTCAGCCGCATGGCGAACGGCATGACGCTGTACACCCAGACCTGGTTCGGCGACCCGAGCGGGCAGTTCGGCAGCGACCACGCGGTGGCGTCGGTGCGAGGGCGACCGCGCACCGACACGCAGGCGTTCTACGTGCAGGACAGCTGGAGCCCGCTCAGCAACCTCACCGTGAACATCGGCGTGCGCGACGACCAGTACCGCCTCAAGGACGCCGTAACCGGCGGCACGATCGCCGCCCTCGACAACAACTTCGCGCCGCGCGTCGGGGTGACGTGGGATCCGTCGCGCGAAGGGCGGGAGAAGGTGACCGTGGCGTACGGGCGCTTCTTCCAGCCGATCCCGATGGACCACCAGGCGAAGTCGTTCGTCGGCACCAGCCTGTCGGTCACCGACCTGTTCGGCTTCAGCTTCGACTGCGGCCCGACCGCCGTGAGCTGCCAGAGCTACCCCAACCGCTTCGCCGAACCGGCCGACCCCAAGCTCAAGGCGCCGGCGACCGAGGAGTTTTCCGCCGGGTACGAACGAAAGATCACGGACCGCCTCAAGGTCGGCGTCCGCGGCGTGTACTCGCGACTGATCCGCGCCGTCGAGGACCGCTGCGACCTGCAGGGGAACGATGCCGCGTTCGCCTTCACCGGCAACGGCTGCGTGCTGATGAACCCGGGCGAGGGCGACTACGGCCGGGGGATCTTCCCGTCAGTCCCGTTCCCGGGAGGGGTCAGCGAGCCGATCCTGTGCACCAACGGTTTCAACGATCAGGAGGGGCGGGCCGCGGTCCCCTGCCCGCCGTTGCCGCAGGCGAAGCGGATCTACCGCGGCATCGAGGTCACGGTCGAGCAGCGGTTCTCCGACGACAGCTACCTGCTCGCCTCGTACGTCTACTCGAGCCTGCGCGGCAACTACGACGGCTCGTACAACGAGCTCGGCCAGGCGAGCCCGAACACCAACCTGGACTTCGACTACCCGGGCCTGCTCGCCAACGCGTACGGCAAGCTCGCCAACGACCGCCCGAGCCAGTTCAAGGTGACCGGCTTCCACCGCTTCCCGCGCGGGTTCACGGTCGGCCTGAACGCCTACTACCGCAGCGGCGCGCCCGAGGACAAGCTCGGCTCGTTCGCGCTGGTCAACGGCGCGCCGATCCCGCTCTACCTGGCGCCGCGCGGCAGCCAGGGACGGACGCCGGCCGACTACGATGCCGACCTGCACATCGATTACACCGTGCCGTTCCGCGGCACGCACGTGAGCGTGATCGCCGACATCTTCCGCGTCTTCAACCGGCAGGCGGTGCTGCGCACCAACCCGTTCTACAATCTCGATGGCTTCCAGTCGGACAACGCGGTGCAGACGAACCCGAACTACAAGTCGCCGATCCTGCGCGCCGACCCGCGCCTGCTGCGCGTCGGCGTGCGCATCTGGTTCTGAGCCGAGAGGCCGTCAGCCGGCGGCGGGGCGCGGCGCGAAGCGGGCCCAGCGCAGCGCGAGCGCCGGCAGCACGAGCAGGTTGAGCGCGGTCGAGGTGAGCAGGCCGCCGAGGATCACCTGCGCCATCGGCCCCTCGATCTCGCGCCCCGGCGCGCCCGCCCCGAGCGCGAGCGGCAGCAGGCCGAGTCCGGTGACCAGCGCGGTCATCACGATCGGCGCCAGCCTCTCCTCGGCGCCGCGCACCGCCGTCTCCGGCCCCCAGCTCGCGCCCTCGACGTCCACCAGGTGCTCGTAGTGCGAGATCAGCATGATCGAGTTGCGCAGCGTGATCCCGAACACGGTCACGAACCCGACCAGGGAGCCGAGCGAGAGGTCGCCCCCGGTGGCGACCACCACGGCGATGCCGCCGACCAGGGCGAACGGCAGGTTGGCGAGGACGAGGAGGAAGTTGCGCCCCGAGCCCATCACCATCGAGAGCAGGACGAGGATGCCGATGCCGGCGAGCGCCGCGTGCACGAGCAGGTCGCGGCTCGAGCGCGCCTGCTCGGCGGCCGAGCCGGCGAAGTCGAGGTAGACGCCGGCCGGCAGCGGCACCGCGGCGGCCACCCGCCGCTTCGCCTCGGCCACGAACGAGGCGAGGTCGCGACCGACCACGCTGCACGTCACCGCCTGCACGCGCCGCGCGCCCTCGTGCAGCACCGAGTAGCGCCCCGTCGTCTCGTACACCTCCGCCACCCGCGACAGGGGCACGAACGTCCCCTCCGCGTTGCGCAGCGGCAGCTCCCCGACCGACGCCGGGTCGGAGCGCAGCGCCGGGTCGAGGATGACCGCCGCGGCGAAGATGCGGCCGTTGTCGTACACCTGCCCCACGATCTCGCCCTGATACGCGGTGCGCACCGCGTCGAGCGCCGTCACCGGGTCGAGCCCCCAGCGCGCAAGCGCGGCGCGGCGCAGGCGCACGACGAGCTCGGGGCTGCCGGGCGGCGACTGCACCAGCACGTCCGCCGCGCCCGGCACCTTCGCCAGCACCGCGGCCACCGCGGCCGCCTTGGCGTCGAGGACGTCGAGGTCGGGTCCGAAGATGTTCACGGCCACCGGCGCGGTGTAGCCGGAGAGCGTCTCCTCGAGCCGTTCGGTGAGGAACGTATTGACGCCGAAGTTCGCGCCCGGGAACCCGCGCAGGACGTCGCGGATCTTCGCCTCGACGCGCCGGCTCGCGGCGGCGCCGAGCGGTCTCAGGTCCACCTCGATCTCGCTCGAGTGACTGCCCATGATGTCGTCCGCCGCCTCGGCGCGGCCGACCCGCTGCCCGACCGCCCGCACCTCCGGCAGCGCGAGCAGCAGCTTGGACAGCCGCGTGCCCATGCGTAGCGACTCGGCGAGCGAGGTCCCCGGCACAGCGGTCATGTGGACGACGAAGTGGCCCTCCTTGAGCTCCGGCACGAAGCCGCCGCCGAGGAACGGCAGCACCGCCACCCCGGCGAGCGTCAGCACGCCGACGCCGGCGATCACCGCGCGCGGGTGGCCCTCGACCCGCCGCAGCAACGGCACGTAGCGCGCCCGCAGCCACCTGACGACCGGCGGCTCGCCCTCGGGCAGGCGCCGCCCGCCGAGGAGCAGCGCGCACATCGCCGGCGTCACCGTCAGCGCCACGGCGAGCGACGCCAGGATGGCGAGGACGTACGCCATCCCGAGCGGCGCGAACAGCCGCCCCGCGACACCGGTCATCGTCAGGATCGGGACGAACACCAGCACCACGGCGAAGGTGGCGTAGACCACCGCGCTGCGCACCTCGAGGGAGGCGTCGAAGACCACGCGGAGGACCGGGAGCGGTTCCGCCCGGCGCCGGTTCTCGCGCAGGCGGCGGAGGATGTTCTCGACGTCGATCACCGCGTCGTCCACCACCTCGCCGATCGCGATCGCGAGGCCACCGAGCGTCATCGTGTTGAGCGAGATGCCGAGCCGCTCGAGCACGGTGACCGCGGCGAGCAGCGACAGCGGGATCGCCGTGCACGAGATCGCGGCGGTGCGCAGGTTGAACAGGAACAGCGTCAGGACCACGACGACGAGCAGCCCGCCGAGCAGCAGCGCCGAGCGCACGTTGCCGGTGGCGGTCGCGATGAAGCGCGCCGGGCGGAGGATGTCCTTCGCGTCGAGCTGCACGCCCTGGGCCGTGAGGGTGGGCCGCAGCTCCGCCAGCGCCTGGTCCACCCGGCCGGTCACCTCCACCGTGTTGGCGCGGTACTGCGCCGAGACCATGAGCATCACGCCCGGCCGGCCCATGACGCTCGCTGCCCCCACCGGCGGCTCGGCGCCGTCCACGACCTTCGCCACGTCGCCGAGGCGGACGACCGCCGCACCGTGGCGGGCCACCACCGTGTCGGCGAGCTCGGTGGGGGTGAGCGCCTGGCCCTCGGTGTGCACCACCAGGTGCTGGTTGGCGGTGTCCACCTGGCCGGCGCCGCGCACCCCGGTGGCGCGCCGCGCCGCGGCCACGACCTCGTCGAGCGAGAGGCCGAAGCGGACGAGGCGCTGCGGCTCGACCTGCACCTGCAGCTGCCGCACCTCGCCGCCGAACACCGCCACCTTGGCGACGCCGGGCACCGCGAGCAGGCGCTGCCGCACCGTCCAGTCGGCGATCGTGCGCAGGTCCATGAGCGAGCGGGTCGCGGAGGTGAGCCCGACGGCGAGGACCGTGCTCGTGGAGGAGGTGAGCGGGGTCATCAGCGGCGGCCCCGCCCCGGCCGGCAGCTGGCTCGCCACCATCGCGAGACGCTCCGAGACGAGCTGGCGGTCGAGGAAGATCTCGCTGCTCGGGCGGAAGATCACGTTGATGACCGAGATCCCCTGGATCGACCCGGAGCGCAGCGACTCGATCCCCTGCAGCCCGTCGAGCACGTTCTCGATCGGCTGCGTGACGAGCGCCTCGACCTGCTCCGGGGAGAGGCCCGGCGCCTGCGTCTGGATCTGCACCTCCGGCGGCGCGAACTCGGGAAAGACGTCGTAGCGCGCGTGCGACAGCGAGTAGAGGCCGTAGCCGAGAAACGCCGCCGCCACGGCGATGACCACGCCGCGGAAGCGAAGTGAAAAGCGGACGATGGCGGCGAGCATTCCGGTCCCGCCCGTCAGCCTTCCGACCCCTGCACGGCGCCGCGGCCCTCCTCGGAGAGCAGCATCTGGGCGCCGCGCACGACGACGCGGTCGCCGGCCACGACGCCTCCGGTCACGAACAGCCCGCCGGCCACCGGCGCGCCGGTCGCCACGACGCGCCGGACGAAGCGCCCGGGCCGCTCCTCGACGTAGACCCACGCCCGTCCCTGCCACCACACCACGGCGGCCGCCGGCACGACGACGCCGGTGCGCGCCTCCCCGATCGGCAGGAACGCGGCGACGGCGGCGCCGGGGAGCAACCCGCTCGCGGCCGGGGCGGCGTAGTAGAAGCTCGCGCCCTGGATGCGCGGGTCGGTGCGCGGCGCCGGCGAGACCAGGCGGGCCTCCACGGCGGCGCCGTCCGCCCGGACGGTGGCGGCCGCCGGCGCCGGGTCGGGCGCCGCGCCCGGCGGTGCCGTCACCTGGACGAGCCGCTCGCGCTGCGCCAGCAGCGCGTCGAGCGCCGGCGAGCCGCGCTCCAGCCAGCCGGCGACCACCGTGCCCCAGCGCTGCCGGGCGGCCGCTGCCTGCGCCTCCAGCGCCGCCTCCGCGGCGCGGGCGTCGGCCTCGTCGCTGCGCGCCCTGGCGTCGGCCTCCTCGAGCGCCTTGTCGGACGCGTTGCGCCCGGCCGCGTGCAGCGCGCGCACCCGCTCGAACTCGGCCCGGGACGCGACCAGCGCGGCGCGGGCCTTTGCGGCGGTCGCCTGCGCCACGACCAGCGAGCCGCGCGCCTGGGCGAGCTCCGTCAGGTCGAGCACGACGCCGTACGCCGCCGTCTCCTCCTGGTGCCGCTGCGCCGCCAGCGCCTCGGCCGCGATCCCACTGCGCGCCAGCGTGGCCGCGTCCAGCGTCACGACGGTCTCGCCGTTGACCACCGCGACCCGCGGCGGCGCCGACGCCGGCGGCACGTTGTCGTCCTCGTCCGCGGCGCCGCGCGCCGCTCCGAAAGCCAGCAGCAACGCCACCGCCGCGGCGCCGCCCAGGATCCCAACGATCGTGCTGTGGCTGCGTCTCACGGGCGATCCTCCCCGGCGGGCCGAGGTCCCGCCTCGCTCTCCGCCGGCAACGGCGCTGCCGGCGCCAACGGCCGCCGCATCGCGTCCTCCACCCGTCCCAGCGCGGCCTGCGCCCCCGCTCGCGCCTCGAGCAGCGCCAGCGCGTCGCCGTCGCGGCCGACCTCGGCGTCGAGCACGCGCAGCCGGTCGCTCTCGCCGGCGGCGAACCGCCGCTCCGCGGCGGCCAGCGTCGCATCGGCCGATGCCAGCAGCCCGCGCGCGACCGCGACCGTGTCGACGGCGGTGCGGTACTCCGCGAACGCCTGCTCGGCCGCCCCGATCGCCGCCGCCTGCATCGCGAGGAAGCGCGCGGCCGCTTCGCGCCGGTGCGCCTCGGCCTCCGCGATCGGGCCCTGGTTGCGGTTCAGCAGCGGCAGCGGCAGCGCGACCCCGAGCGCCCACTGCCGGCTCCCCTTGTCGTAGGTGTACCCCGGCCCGAGGTCGACGTTCGGGTACTGGCGCGCGACCTCGAGCTGGAGCGCCGACTCGGCCGCCGCGTAGTCGGCCAGCGCCGCCAGCACGTCCGGCCGGTTGAGTAGCGCCTCGGAACGCACCCGCTGCGAGCCGAGCTCACCCGCGGCCGGCAGGCCGTCAAGGAAGCCGAAGTCGATCTTCTGGTCCGCGAGCGCCTCCGTGCTCACCCCGATCGCGCCGGCGACGCGGACGAGCGCCGCCGCGCGCTGCTGCTGCGCGAGTCCGAGGGTGAGCGCGACCCGCTCGCGGTTGCGGCGCGCGAGCTCGACCTCCGGCTCTCCGACCTCGCCCGCCGCCAGGCGCGCCTCGACCAGCTCCAGCCGCTCTCGCGCCGCGCCGTCCTCGCGCCGCAGCAGCTCGGCGGCCGCCTCGGCACGCCACAGCTCCACCAGCCCCGCCCGCAGCGCCGAACGCACCCGCCACGCCTCGTCGCCGAGACGGAGGCGGGCCGCCTCGGAGAAGTGGCGCGCCTGGGCGATCTGGATCGCGCGCCGCCCCGCCGTCCGCAGCGGCACGTCGAGGACGAGCGACAGGACCCACGGGCGCACGCCGCGGTCGGGGTTGCCGACCCACTCCGGGGTGAACGCGAGCGCCGGGTTGCGGCGCGCCCCGGCCGTCACCTCGGCGGCCTCGGCGGCGCCGAGCTGCGCGCGCGCCACGTCGAGCGCCGGACTGAAGTAGAGCGCGGCGAGCGTCAGCTGCTCGAAGTCGATCGCCGCCGGCGGCCACGCCGCGACCGGGCGCCCGCTCGCCTGCTCGACGAACCGCCGCAACCCGGCGTCGTCGAGGCGGCGCGCCTCGAAGCGCGCAGCGGACGCCGCCGGATGGATCGGCTGCGGGCGATACGTCACGCACCCCGCCGCCGCCAGCGCGGCGGCGATCACGAGCCCGGCGCCCGCGCGTCGTGCGGCCCCACGTCCCGTCACAGGACGTGAACCTAGTCTCATCTACCGGAGCTGTCAAGAACTCGCATCGCGCGGGCGCGGACGAGCCCGGCGCCGCCTAGCTCGACGGCGAGAGCAGCGAGTAGCCGAGCAGGCGGTAGACGAGCTTGGCGGCGAGGAAATCCGGCGCGACGAGGCCCGGGATCGGCGCCAGCTCGACGACGTCGAAGCCGACGATGCGCCGGCGCCGCGCCACCTCACGCAGCACGGCGAGCGCCCGGTACCAGTCGAGGCCACCCGGCTCCGGCGTGCCGGTGGCGGGCATGATCGCCGGGTCGAACGCGTCGAGGTCGACCGTGACGTAGACCTCCTCGGGCAGCGCGTCCACGACCCGCCCGATCCAGCGCTCGACCGGCGCGCCCACGGCCTCGGGAGCGAACACCGTGCAGATCCCCCGCTTCCCGATCAGCTCGCGCTCCTCGCCGGTCAACGAGCGGACCCCGACCTGCGCCAGCGGCACGCCGTCGTCGAGGAGGCGGTGCATCACGCAGGCGTGGTTGTGCGGCGAGCCCTCGAACTCGTCGCGCAGGTCGGCGTGGGCATCGAGCTGCAGCACGCCGAGCCCCGGGTGCCGCGAGCGCACCGCGCGCACCAGCGGCGCGGTGATCGAGTGCTCGCCGCCGAGCGCGACGAGGAAGCGGCCGGACGCCACGATCTCGGCCGCCACGCCCTCGATCCGCCGCATCGTGCCCGCCGGTCCGGAGGTGTCCGGAACGACGGCGGGCAACGTCTCGATCCCGATCTCCTCCCACGTCTCGCGCCCGAGCTCCTCGTCGTACGTCTCGAGGTGCGTCGACGCCTCGAGGATCGCGATCGGGCCGCGCCGCGCGCCGGGCTGGTACGAGGTCGTCAGGTCGTACGGCACCGGCAGCACCGAGACGCGGGCGGCCCGAGCCGGCTTGAGCTCGGCGGGCACGCCGAGGAACTCCTGGTACGGTGCGTAGCGCTCGTCGCTCACCAACCGCCTCCCGTTGCGCGCGCGCCGTGCGCTCGCGCCGCCGTTCAGTCGAAGAGCAGCACCGCGGCGGCGACGACCGTGGTCCACTTGCCGGAGCGGCCGACGACCGCCGACTGGGTGACGTTGCGCGTCGTCACGATCTTGTTCGAGATCTTCCAGATCTGGCGCTTCTCGTCCCACGACTGGTTCTCGTCGAACTCGACGCCGAGGGTCGAGGCGAGCATCGAGGCGGCGAGGTCCTCGGCGTAGTCCCCCGCCTCCTTGGCGTTCTGGCCGAACGCGTGGTGCTCGGAGAGGTAGCCGTACATGCGGCGGTCGGCCGGCACCGCGACCCCGACCGACGCGGCGGCCATGCGGTGCGGCTCGTTCGTCTCGGCGCGGCTCATCACCACGAACGCGATCTGGCCCGGCTCGAGGAACTCCTCGCCCTTGGCGCGGGTGATGATCCGGCAGCCGGGGGGGTAGATCGACGACACCGACACCAGGTTCAACGCCGCGATGCCGGCGTCGCGCAGCGCGAGCTCGAACGACTGCAGCTTCTCCTGGTGCACACCAGCACCGTTGGTCAGGTAGAGCTTCTTCGGCACGAGGTTCGTCGGCATCTCACCCTCCCCTGGCACGTCCCCGCCGCGCGGGCGTGCGGAGCGTAGACCGAATCTTTCCGGACGGCAAGCACGATCGTGGTTCCATCGTACCTCCCGACCGGCGCGGCGGCCAGCCGCACCCGGTCGGCGCCACTTGCGCCACGTGCGAACATGGGTTCGTGCTCGGAACGGTCATCGACATCACCCGCCCGCTCGAGCCGGCGACCCCGGCGTGGCCGGGCGACACGCCGTTCTCCCGGCGGTGGACGCAGGCGCACGGGGCGGGCGGTGCCGCGGTGAGCTGCCTGCAGTTCTCGCCCCACGTCGGCACCCACCTCGACGCCCCGCTGCACGTCGATCCGCTCGGGCGCGACGTGGCCAGCGTGCCGCTCGCGGCGTGCTTCGGACGCTGCGAGGTGGTCGCCGTGCCCGGGCACCGACTGCCGATCTCGGAAGCGGAGCTGCCCCCGGGCTGGACCCCCACGACGCCGCGCGTCCTTTTCGCCACCGGCACCTGGCCGGCCGGCTCCGGGCTTCCGCTCGTCTTTGCGAGCCTCTCGCCCGGTTTCGTGGACTTCCTCGCTCGCGCCGGCGTGATCCTCGTCGGGCTCGACACGCCGTCGGTCGATCCCCCCGACGCCACCGACCTCGTGGCCCACCGCCGCTGCGCCTTTCAGAACATCCTGATCCTCGAAGGGCTCGACCTCGCGAGCGCGCCGCCGGGAACGTACACGCTGGTCGCCGTGCCGCTGCGCCTCCCCGGCGCCGAGGCCTCCCCGGTGCGGGCGCTGCTCCTGCCGGCGAAGACCTTGCCGCAGGGCCTCACCGAGCGGCTCGGCACGCCCCCGGCCGCGCCGCGCTGACCTCGGCGGAGCTACCATCGCTTCGGTTCGCGGGAGGTGGTCATGGACAGCGCGATCGCACGCGCGATCGAGGCACGGTTCGAGCCGGTGGCTCTGCTGTTTTCCGACGAGCTCCCCGCGGGAGCCATGCAGTTCGCCCCCGGGAAGTGGGGGTGCGTCATGTGGCTCCTCCTCGCCGCGGCGGTGAAGGGGCGGCCCGCGGCCGCCGGCCGCGAGACGTTCGGCTGTCTCGGCGGCGGCACCGGCCTCGGCTTCGGCAACCAGTACGAGAACTGGCCGGGCGGGATCGCGTGCTTCTACGGCTTCCTCTCCACCGGCAACGGCCCGCAAGCCGGCGCCGACGTGATGACCGGGCCGGGGTTGCGGCGCGACGCCGCGGCGGATCTCGCCGAGGGTGAGCGCTACCTCAAGGACCCCGCGACCACGAAGCGGTTCGTGGACGCGCTCCCGATCGTCGAGGTGCCGACCCGCTACGTGGTCCTCAAGCCGCTCGCCCAGGTCGGCCCGGACGAGCGCCCGGAGGTCGTGATCTTCCTCGTCGATCCGGACCGTCTCTCGGCGCTCGTCGTGCTCGCCAACTATGGCCGCGACGGCAACGAGAACGTGATCATCCCGTGGGGCGCGGGGTGCCAGACGATCGGCATCCTCGCCTACCGCGAGGCGCGCTCCGAGCATCCGCGCGCGATCGTCGGCCTGACCGACCTGTCGGCGCGCACGTACGTCGCCGCGCAGGTCGGCCACCAGCAGATGACGTTCGCGGTGCCGTTCGCCATGTTCGAGGAGATGGAGGCCAACGTCCCCGGCTCGTTCCTCGAGCGCGACACCTGGCGGGAGTTGATGCAGGGGCAGTGAAGAGTTGAGAGTTGAGAGTTGAGAGTTAAAAGTTAGAAGCTAGGAGTTGAAAGCTGAGAGTTGAGATCAAGACGTTGAACGCGCGTAGAGAGGAAAAGCAATAGACCACCCAGGAAAGGCAGGCCAGCGCGTCCCTCCGCTGTTCCCCTTCCCTCTCATCGCCGTCTTCCGCACCTCTTCACTCTGAACTCTCCCCACTCAACTCTTCATTGTCCGCGGGTACACGAGCGACCCGGCGATGACGCCGACCGTCTCGTTCGGCGCATCGCGGCGCCAGCGGTCGAGCGCGGCCTCGACGTCGGCTTCCGGGCGCATCCCGAGGCGCTCGACGAGGTCGCGCGGCAGCTCGGTCTTCGCCAGCACGCCGAACCGGCCGGTCTTCTCGACCAGGCGCAGCGTGGTGTGGCCGTACTGCACGTACTCCTCGGCGAGCCTGGCGACGATCGCGGCGGCGCGCGGGTCGGCGAGGAACGGCTCCATCGCCGGCGAGCCGGCGCCGCCGTCGCACGCCGCGAGGAAGAGCACCTCCGCCTCGGGCGCGGCGAAGCGGCAGGCGGCGTCGAGAGCCTTGTGCGCCTGGATCAGCGTGTGGTCGGTGGGGTAGCCGCCCGCGCTGACGACGACCCGCCGGAACGGACCGGCCTCCACCTCGAACCACTCGCGCACCTTCTCGCACGCGAGCGGGAACACCGCCTCGAGCGGACCGCCGGCGGACCACGCCGGCGCCCCCGCGCCGCCGGCCACCAGCAGGAGCGCGAAGTCGGGCGGACGCAACCGCGCCGTCGCCACGATCTCCTCGGCGACCGGGTTGCCCTCGAGCACGCCGGGCTCGCAGCGCGGGTGCCGGCGCGGCGGGTCGGCCGCGAGGTCGAGCACCTTGCCGTGGTTGGCCTGGATCTCGGCGTACCCCGCCACGCCCGGGAAGACGAGCTTCCAGCCGCCGCCGAAGCCGACGAAGTAGTGGTGCTGCACCGTCGAGACGGCGATCAACAGATCGGATTCGACGGCGGCCCGGTGCAGGCGCACCGGCTCGCCCGAGACGAGCGCGCCGACCCGAACAAGCGCCGCGTCGTCGTGCGCGTCGTGCTGCAGCACGCGCGTGCCCGCCGGCAGCGGGCCGAGGAGCGCGGCAAGCTCGGCCTCGGGCGCCGGCGGGTGCGTGCCGCACGCGACCAGGACCGTGACCGCGTCCGACCGCACCCCGGCCGCCGCCAGCCGCGCCAGCACGAGCGGCAGCTCGACCTGGAGCGGGGCCTTGCGCGTCGCGTCCGGCACCAGCACCGTCACCCGCCGGCGCCCGCGCGCCAGCTCGGCGAGCGACGGCCCCGCCGCCGGCCGGTCGAGCGCGCCCGTCACCAGCTCCGCCACCGGCGGCGCGTGCCGCGGCGCCGCCGGCCGCAGCTCCTGGCAGCGCAGCCCACGCAGGTCGGCCGTGATGAACCCTCGCCCGTACGGCAGCCGCAGGATCATGGCGCCATTGTACGGAGAAGCCGTGAAGAGTGAAGAGTTGCGGGGAGGGGAAAGGGTAGACGGGAGAAGGTAGACGAAAGACGAGTCAGCCCTTGGTATCGTCTTCCCTCTTCCTTCTCCCTTCTTCCGTCTTACTCTCCTCGTCTCTCAACTCTTCACTGTCACTTGACGCCGGTGCCGGGCGGGACCTCGCCGTCGGGGGCGAGCAGGAACGGGGCGCCGTCGAGGGACGCGGCGAGCAGCATGCCGCGCGAC
>JAKAFI010000008.1:0-22448 GCA_021818005.1 Acidobacteriota bacterium
GGCGACGATCAGCGAGCCCATCGTCTCCATCTCGCGCTTGAGCAGTCCGACCGCGTTGGCCGGGTTGTCGGAGCGCAGCGAGTTCGAGCACACGAGCTCGGCGAGGTCGCCGGTGCGGTGGGCCGGCGTCGAGACGACAGGGCGCATCTCGACGAGGCGCACCGTCACGCCGGCCGCGGCGAGCTGCCACGCCGCCTCGCAGCCGGCGAGCCCGCCCCCGACGACCGTCACCGTCCGCTCACGCATCGTCACGTACCTTCGCGCGGGCCCGTCCGCCGGCGCCCGCGGCGGCCCGTCGCTACTTGCCGCGCTTTGCGCTGGCCCGCTTCGTGCGCACCGCGGGCTTCGCCGCACGAGCCGCGGGCTTTGTTGCGCTGGCGGGGGTCTTCGCCGCCCGCGTCCTGGCCTTGGCCGCCTTCGCCTGGGGCTTACCCGCGCCGACCGCAGGCTCGGCCTCTCGAACCTTGGCCGGCTTCGGCGCCTGGACCTCGCTCTTCGCCGCTGCCCGGTCCCCGGTGCCCGGTGCCCCGTTGTCCGCGGGGCCGCGGAAGCCGCACTCCTGCTTGGCGCACACCCACTCGACGCCGCGCCGCACCGTCGTCTTCTCCATCACGAACGGCGCGCCGCACTCGGGGCACGGCTGCGGCACGGGCTTGGCCGGCAGGGTGAACGAGCACTTGGGGTAGCGGTTGCACCCCCAGAAGCTGCGCCCCTTGCGCGAGCGCTTCTCGACGATCTCGCCCTCGCCGCACTCGGGGCAGCGCACGCCGGTCGGCGTGTTGGGGCTCGTCTTGCCCGTGATCAGCTTGCGGATCCCCTTGCACTCGGGGTAGCGCGAGCACGCCCAGAACTGCCCGAAGCGCGAGCGCTTGAGGACCATCGGCGCGTTGCAGTCGGGGCAGAGCGGCGCCTCGTCCGTCACGCCCGGCGCCCCGGGCTCGCGCGTCGTCTTGCACGTCGGGTAGTTGGAGCAGGCGAGGTACTCGCCGTAGCGGCCGAAGCGCAGCAGCATCGGGGCCCCGCACGTCGGGCAGACCTCCTTGGTCGCCACCCCCTGGCGCTTGACCGAGGTCATCTCGGCCTTGGCGCGCTCGAGGTCGGCGGTGAACGTGCGCCAGAAACCGGCGAGAGCCGCGCGCCACTCGAGCTTGCCCTCGGCGATGGCGTCGAGCTCCTCCTCCATACGGGCGGTGTACGACTCGTTGATGAGATCGCCGAACGAGCCTTGCAGCAGCCGGCTCACCAGCTTGCCGAGCTCGGTGGGGAAGAACGTCCCCTTCTGGCGCTCGACGTACGAGCGGTCGGCGAGCGTGGCGATGATCTGGGCGTACGTCGAGGGGCGGCCGATGCCGTTCTCCTCCAACGCCTTGACCAACGTGGACTCGGTGAAGCGCGGCGGCGGCTGGGTGAACTTCTGCAGCGCGAGGAACTCCTCGAGCGCCAGCGTCTCGCCCTCAGCGAGCGCAGGCAGGCGCTTGGAAGTGGCCTCCTCGGCCTCCTGCTCGACCGCTGGCTTGTCCCCCGCCTGCTCCTCCTCCTCCTCGCGGTAGACGCGCAGGAACCCCGCCTCGACCTCGACCTCGCCCTTCGCCTTGAAGCCGTAGCGTCCCGCCTCGACGAGCACGTCGGTGACGTCGAACTGCGCCGGGTTCATCTGCGACGCGACGAACCGCTGCCAGATCAGGGTGTAGAGCTTGAGCTCGTCGGGAGCCAGGTAGCGAGCCATCGCCTCCGGCGTGCGCGCCGGGTCGGTGGGCCGGATCGCCTCGTGGGCGTCCTGCGCCTCGGAGCGGTTCTTGAAGAAGTTCGGCTTCTCGGGGAGGAACTCGGGCCCGTACTGCGCGGCGATCAGGTCACGGACCGCGGCGAGCGCCTCGGCCGCGACGCGCATCGAGTCGGTGCGCATGTAGGTGATGAGGCCGACGCGCTCGCCGCCGCCGAGGTCGACGCCCTCGTACAGCTTCTGCGCGAGCTGCATCGTCCGCCGCACCGGGTAGTGGTGGCGCTTGTACGCCGCCTGCTGCAGCTTGGCGGTGACGAACGGCGGCGCGGCCTTCTGCTGCCGGCGCCGCTTGGCGACCTTGGCGACGACGAACCGCGCGCCCTCGACCTCGGCCTTCACCGCGGCGGCGGTGTCGCCGTCGTGGACCGTGAACTTCTTGCCCTCGCGCAGCGCCAACCGCGCGACGAACGCCGGCGGCTGCGCGCCGGCCAGGCGCGCGTCGAGGTGCCAGTACTCCTCGGGGACGAACGCCTCGATCTCCCCCTCGCGCTCGCAGATCATCTTGAGCGCGACCGACTGCACCCGGCCGGCGGAGAGTCCGCGCTTGACCTTGTCCCAGAGCAGCGGCGAGAGCTTGTACCCCATCAGGCGGTCGAGGACGCGGCGCGCCTGCTGCGAGTCGACGAGGTGCTGGTCGAGCGGGCGGGGGTGGGCGATCGCCTCCTGCACCGCGTGCTTGGTGATCTCGTGGAAGAGCACGCGCTCGATCGGCCGCTCGGCGCCCGCCAGCAGCTCGGCGAGGTGCCAGCCGATCGCCTCGCCCTCGCGGTCGGGGTCGGTCGCCAGAAGGATCCGGTCGGCGACGCGCGCCGCCGCTTCGATCTCCCCGATCACCTTGCGCTTGGCGGGGAGCGCCTGGTAGATCGGCTCGAAGCCGTGCTCGATGTCGATGCCGAGCTCGTTCTTCGGCAGGTCGCGGACGTGGCCCACCGAGGCAACGACCGTGTACCCCTTGCCGAGGTACCGGCCCAGCGTCCGCGCCTTGGCGGGTGACTCCACGATGACAAGCGACTCGGTCACGTTTCCTCCGGGGGTGCACTCTAGCAGCGCTGTCAAGCGGAGGCCGCGACGCCGGTGGCCGGGGCAGGGGCATCGCGGCGCGGCGGCGCGGCGCAAGCGGCGGTGGCATACTGCAGGACGAAGGGGGAACAGATCGCCGCCGTCGGGCGGCAGGGAGGCACGATGAGAACGACGACGCTGCACATGTCGGTTCCCCTCGCGGCCGCGCTGTTGGCGGCGGCGACCACCTCGTGCACCACCGCGGGGCCGGTTACGACCCCGGTGGTGGAGCGGTTGGGGAGCACGACCTTGCACTACCGGGGCCCGCAGCTGGACGTGGTCGTCAGCTTCAGGTTCGCCGACCTCAACATTGGGGCGAACTGGCTCTTCCTCGATGTGGCGGTCTCCGGACAGGGGCGCACCGCGGTCGAGGTCAAGCGCGACGCGATCTCCCTCCGCACCCCGGACGGGACGGTCGTGCCGCTCGCGACGCAGAAGGCGTTCGGCGAGGCGTACGCCGGCCTCGCCGGCACGCTGGCCCGCGCCAACGTCGCGCGCGAGCCGCTCGACTACTTCCCGGGGCGGCGGCCGCAGGGCCTCGACTTCCTCGTCGCCCCGGGATCGGGGATCACGCTGCTGTCGGCGTGGGTCAACGACCTCAACGTCGCGTTCGGCCGGCTCGCTTTCTTCCTTCCCGGCGGGGCGCAGGCGGGGCCGTACGAACTGCGCATCGACGTGCCCGGCGGCGCGGCAGTAATCCCGTTCCGGCTCGGCGGAGCTAGCCGCTGACGCGGCGGCGGTAGCGGCCGTCGGGCTCGCGGGCGACACGGCCGGCGAGCTCGAGAACGAGGAGGCCCTCGAGGACACGGGCGACCGGCTGGCCGCTCGCCGCGGCGATGTGGTCGACCGTCACCGCCTCCCCCGCAGGGAGGAGCGCGAGCAGCGCCGGCTCATCCTCGCCGCGCGCGGCGGCGCCGCGCGGCGGCAACCCGAGCACCGCAAGCACGTCGTCGGCGGAGAGCACCGGCGCCGCGCCGGCGCGCAGCAGCCCGTTCGGGCCGGCGGAGAGGCGCGAGAAGACCGACCCCGGCACGGCGAGCACCTCGCGCCCCTCGTCCAGCGCGAGGCGGGCCGTGATCAACGCGCCGGAGCGCTCGTCCGCCTCGACCACGACCAGCGCCTCCGCGAGACCGGCGATGATGCGGTTGCGTTCGGGGAAGTGGTGCGCCAACGGCGGGGCGCCGGGCGGGTACTCGGTGAGCAGACAGCCGGAGGCCGCGATCTCCTCGGCGAGACGGTCGTGCTCGGGCGGGTAGACGCGGTCGGGCCCGGCGCCCCACACCGCGACGGTGCGGCCGCCGCCGGCGAGCGCACCGCGGTGCGCCGCGGCGTCGACCCCACGCGCCATCCCGGAGACCACGCTCACCCCGGCCTCGGTCAGCTCGCGGCCGAGGTACTCGGCGACCTCCCGCCCGTACGCGGTTGCGCGCCGCGCCCCGACGAGCGCCACGGCGCGGCCTGCCGGGAACTCACCGCGGGCGAACACGCCAATCGGCGGGTCGGCGACGGCGGCGAGGCGCGCCGGGAACCCCGGCTCGCCGGCGGCGAGCCAGCGCCACCCCGAGCGCGCGAGCGCCGCCTCGACCTCGGCCACGCGCCCGTCGAGCGCCGCAGCGACCTCGGGGTCGGCCTCGGGGTCGCCGCCGGTGAGCAGCGCGCGCGCCACCTCGCGCGCACGCCGCCCGCCGTCGGGGCGCGCGACGACGCAGGCCAGGGCGAGGCGGGGATCCGGCATGGAAGCCTCCGTTGGAACGCATGATAGCGGCACCCCCGCGGCGGTGTCATGCGGCCGGGCCGTCGCGGGGCGACGCGAGATGCGCGGCCCCGGCGTTGTGCGCGATACTGTCCCCGTCGTGGTCCGCGCGCCGATAGCTCAATGGATAGAGCATCTGACTTCGGATCAGACGGTTGGGGGTTCGAGTCCCTCTCGGCGCGCCAGCTCGGCGGCGGCGCGCGCCGGCCGGACTCCGGTCAGCGGGGGATCGCGGGGTCGGTGTCGTACGCCGAGCCGAGGTGGCAGAGGCGGTTGAGCACCGCGGCGAAGAGATCGAACAACCCGGCGAGGAGCGCGGCGTCGCAGATCACGCCGCCGGCCTGGAACCAGAGTTCGTCGACATCCTCGGGGAACCTCGGGCCGAAGACCCCCTCGCTGTCCCTGACCTCGAGGTAGGCGACAGGCTGGGCGAGCAGCAGGTCGCGGATCGTGTCGTCGGCGAGCAGCGAGCGCAGTCTGGACTCATCGGAGCCGCGGACGATGAAAGCGTCGTCGAACGCCGGGTCGCCGACCTCGACGTCCTGCATCCCGAGCCTCTTGGCGATCCCGGAGAACGCGCTCTTGCGGTAGATCTTGAAGCGGAACCCGTCGGGGTTCACGTACGGCGCCCGCATGCGGGTGAACGTCGCCGTGCTCTTGCCGGTGGATACGGCAAAGGTGTCGAGGGTGACGGTCCAACCCTTCACCTTCGCCTCGACCTTGCCGCCGCGCCAGAACCCCCCGTCGGTGTAGCTCGCGCCGATCCGGGCGGCGAGCTGGCGCCACACCTCGTCCTTGCTCGGGCCGAAGATCTCGCGCCGCGTGCCCATCGCCTGCCGCGCCCCCCTTCTCGAGCTCAGCCGCCGGCCGGGGCGAGGCGGCGCTCGATCGCGGCGATCGCCTGCAACGCCCGCGCCTGCACCAGCGCGCTGGGGTCGTCGAGACGGGCGAGCAGCGCCGGCATGTCGCCGGCGTCGCCGAGCGCCCCGATCACGGCCAGCGCGTCGCCGCGCACGGCGGCGGACCAGCCGGGGTCGGCGGCGAGCCGGCGGGCGAGGTCGAGCGCCGCCGGGTCGGGGGCGCGCCGCATCTCGAGCAGCGCCGCCATGACGAGGCCGGGGAGCCCGGCGCGGGCGCCCGCGGGCGCCGGGACGAGCTCGTCGACCGTGCGCCTGAGCTCGTCGGCGCTCGCCTGCAGGCGCGCCAGCGCTGCGGCTCGTTCCGTGGGGTCGGGGTGGCGGGCGGCGACCGCGGCCCGGACCGTCTCGAGGTCCGGCGCGAGGTCGCGGTCGAAGAGCCCGCGGTCGTCGGTCACGGCGGCGCGCGCGGCAGGGCCGAGGCGTTCGAGGCGCTCGGCGAGCGCCGGCACCGCGGCCGGGCCGTACGAGGCGAGCGCCAGCGCCAGCGCCTGCGCCGCCGGACCGCCGGCGGTCGCCGCCGGGTCGGCGTCGACGATGCGCAGCAGCTCGGCGAGGGCGGCCGGCGAGGCGGCGGCCTGTAGCGCCCCGATCCCGGCCGCCTTGACCCGCTCGTCGGTGGCGCGGAGCACGGCGTCGGCGACGGCGCGCTCCCGAGGGGCCACGGGCGCCGGGGCACTGGCGGCGATCGCCAGGTCGAGCGCGGTGCGGTGGCCGGCCACCTCGACCCGGTTGGCGACGACGAGCGCGGCGACCGGGATCACGACGCCGCCAAGGACGAACTTGACCAGGCGTGCCCACGGACCGGCGCGGTTGAGGAGCTGGCCCGCCCCCGCCCGGCGGCGGCGGGCGAGCGTCCACCCGTCCACCTTGACGCTGAGGAAGACGCTCGCGACCACGAGCACGACGCCGAACACGACGAGGCCGGCGACGGTGTGCAGGTTCCAGAACGGCAGCCGGGTTGCAGCCAGGAGAAGGAGCGTCCCGGCGAGCGCGGTCGGCAGCAGCAGCTCGACGAGGAAGCCGGCCAGGCCGAGCCGCACCGAGCCGCGGCGGGCGGGGGCTCCGTCCTGCTGCGCGGGGCCGCCGGAGGAGGAGGGTTGGTCGGAGATCGCAGCGTCCTTTCCTGCCGTCCGATCATAGCAGCGGCGGCCCGCCGGGCCGGCGCCCCGCGAACCCGGAGCGGCGCCGGCGCGTATGCACGAGCATGAACGTCCGGGCCGGGGAGCTGGTCCCGCCGGCGGTCGCCGCCGCAGCGGCCGCGCGCCGGGATGTGTCGTATCCTCGGCGGGACCCGACCGGCGCACCCCCCGGCGTCGCCGGGGTATAGGAGACTCCATGAAGACAACGATCAGGCTCGTCCTTGCCGTCGTGCTTCCGGCGTTCCTCGGACTCGGCGTCGCCGCGGCCGCCGACCCCGCGCCGCTGCTGCTGCGCTCGCCGAGCGTGAGCCGGACGCAGATCGCGTTCGCCTACGGCGGCGAGATCTGGATCGCCCCCCGGTCCGGCGGCGAGGCCGTGCGCCTGGTCACCGGCAGCGGCCGCCTCGGCGGGCCGATCTTCTCGCCGGACGGAACGCAGATCGCGTACACCGGCGAGTTCGACGGCAACGTCGACGTCTACGTGGTGGCCGCCTCCGGCGGCGAGCCGCGCCGGCTCACGTTCCACCCCGGCGCCGACGTCGCCGTGGCGTGGACCCCAGACGGGACGCGAGTCGCGTTCCGCTCGCCGCGCGCCAGCGTGGCCGATCCCGAGCAGCTGTACACGGTGCCGGTCGCGGGCGGCTTCCCGACCGCGGTGCCGCTGCCACGGGTGCAGGAGGCGTCGTACTCTCCCGACGGCTCCCACCTCGCCTACGAGCCCAACTTCCAGTGGGAGCCGGCGTGGAAGTCGTACCGCGGCGGGCAGACCGCGACGATCTGGATCGCCGACCTCGCCGACTCCGGCGTCACGGCGATCCCGCAGGAGAACAACTCCAACGACCGCAACCCGATGTGGGTGGGCGACACGATCTACTTCCTCTCCGACCGCAACGGGCCGGTCACCCTGTTCGCGTACGATCTGGGCAGTCGCCAGGTGCGCCAGGTCGTCGCCAACCACGGTCTCGACATCGACTCCGCGTCGGCTGGGCCGGGAGCGATCGTGTACGAGCAGTTCGGCGCGCTTCACCTGCTCGACCTCGCCAGCGGCGAGGACCGGACCGTGCCCGTGCGGATCGCGGCGGACATGCCGCAGCTGCGCCCGCACCTGCTCGCGCTCGACCCGGCCAAGGACGTCCTCGCGGCTGGCATCTCGCCGACCGGCCAGCGCGCGGTGTTCGAGGCGCACGGCGAGATCTTCACGGTGCCGGCGGAGAAGGGCGACATCCGCGACATCACGAACACCCCGGGGGTGGCCGAGCGCGACCCGGCGTGGTCGCCGGACGGCACCCGGATCGCCTACTTCTCCGACGAGTCGGGCGAGTACGCGCTGCACGTGCGCCGCCAGGACGGCCTCGGCGAGGTGCAGAAGATCGCCCTCGGCGAGCCGCCGTCGTTCTTCTACGAGCCGACCTGGTCACCCGACAGTCAGCGCATTGCGTACAGCGACAAGCGCCTCAACCTCTGGGTCGTGGAGCTGGCGCACCCGACACCGGTCAAGGTGGACGCCGACCGCTTCGACTCGCCGGCGCACGAGTTCGACGTGCGCTGGTCGCCGGACAGCCGCTGGCTCGCCTACACGAAGCAGCTGCCGAGCCAGCTGCGCGCCGTGTTCGTCTACTCGCTCGCCGACGGCAAGGCGACGCAGGTCACCGACGGGATGAGCGACGCGCTCTACCCCGTCTTCGACCGCGGCGGCAAGTACCTCTACTTCACCGCCAGCACCGACATGGGGCTGACGGCGGGGTGGCTCGACATGACGAGCATCGGCCACCCGGTCACGCGCAGCGTCTACGCGGCCGTCCTCGCCAAGGGGGTGCCGTCGCCGATCCCGCCGCAGAGCGACGACGAGAAGGCGCCGGGAGCGGACGGCGAGAAGAAGGAGGCGGCCGCCAAGAAGGGAGCCGCCGGCGCCACGGAGAGCCATGGCGAGCCGGCGAAGGTGGAGATCGACTTCGCCGGCCTCGACCAGCGTGTCGTCGCGCTGCCGATCCCGGCGCGCAACTATCGCGGGCTGTTCGCCGGCAAGGAGGGGACGCTCTACCTCGTCGCCGGTCCGCTCGTGGAGACCGAGGACGGCCCGCCGAAGCTCGAGGTGACCAGGTTCGAGCTGGCGACCCGCAAGACGGAGCCGTTGCTCGAGGGGGTGTCGGCGTTCGCACTCTCCGCCAACGGCGAGAAGATGCTCTACCGCGCGGGGCCCGCCTGGCACATCGCGGCCGCCGACAAGCCGCCCAAGCCGGGCGACGGCGTACTGGCGATGAAGGAGTTCAAGGTCTGGGTCGACCCCAGGGCGGAGTGGGCGCAGATGTACCGCGAGGTCTGGCGGATCGAGCGCGACTTCTTCTACGACCCGCACTTCCACGGCCTCGACCTGGCCGCGGCCGAGAAGGCGTACGCGCCGTACCTCGCCGGCATCGCGAGCCGCGACGACCTCAACGCGCTCTTCGCCGAGATGACCGGCAACCTCTCGGTCGGCCACATGTTCGTGCGCGGCGGCGCGGAGCCGAGGAGCGACAAGGTCAGCGTCGGCCTACTCGGCGCCGACTACACGGTCGAGAACGATCGCTACCGCATCGCCCGCGTGTACAGCGGCGAGAACTGGAACCCGGAGCTGCAGGCGCCGCTCACCCAACCTGGGGTGGACGTCAAGGCCGGCGAGTACCTGCTCGCCGTCAACGGCCGCAACCTCACCGCCGCCGACAACCTTTACAGCTTCTTCCTCACGACCGCGGGGAAGCAGACCGTGATCCGGGTCGGAGCGAACGCGAACGGGCAGGGGGCGCGCGACGTCACCGTGGTGCCGGTGGCGAGCGAGCGCAACCTGCGCCACCTCGCGTGGGTCGAGGGGAACCGGCGCAAGGTCGACGAGCTCTCGGGCGGGCGGGTCGCCTACGTCTACCTGCCCGACACCGCGGACGGCGGCTACACCAGCTTCAACCGCTACTTCTTCGCCCAGGTGGGGAAGCAGGCCGCCGTGCTCGACGAGCGCTTCAACCACGGCGGCGACCTCGCCGACTACATCATCCAGTACCTCAACCGGCCGCCGATGTGCCGGGTGATGACTCGCGAGGGCGAGGACTACACCGAGCCGGTGGAGTCGATCTACGGACCCAAGGTGATGATCATCAACCAGTTCGCCGGCTCGGGCGGGGACGCGATGCCGTGGT
This sequence comes from Acidobacteriota bacterium, assembly GCA_021818005.1. Classification (GTDB taxonomy): domain Bacteria; phylum Acidobacteriota; class Thermoanaerobaculia; order Thermoanaerobaculales; family Thermoanaerobaculaceae; genus RBG-13-68-16. The sequence continues at coordinate 9,822 of JAKAFI010000008.1, forward strand.
ACTTCCGCAAGGCGAAGATCGGGCCGCTCGTCGGGATGCGCACCTGGGGCGGCCTCGTCGGGATCGGCGGCTACCCCGTGCTCATCGACGGCGGCCGCATCACGGCGCCGCGTTGGGCGATCTACGGGTTGCACGGCGAGTGGGAGGTCGAGAACCACGGCATCGCCCCCGACATCGAGGTCGAGCAGGACCCGAAGCTGGTGCGTGAGGGGCACGACCCGCAGCTGGAGCGGGCGGTGCAGGAGGTGCTCGCGCTGCTCGCCAAGAACCCGCCGCCGACGTTCGCGCGGCCGGCGTACCCGGTGTACTCGCACCCGCTGCCGCAGTGGCCGCGGTCGGACTAGGGCCGGTCCTGCCGGCCCGGCCTGCGGCTCCGGCGCGGTCGAGGTCGCGCCGGAGCCGCGCCTTTTTTGCTACCGTGCGGGAGCGGAGCGCCGGCCGCCGGACAACGTCGGCCCGGCGCACGCTGGAGGCTGCATGAGGCAAGCGATCAGAAGCGCCGTGCTCGTCGTCGTCCTGCTCGGGGCGCACGCGTGGCCGGCGCTGGCCAAGGCGATCACGATCACGATCCTGCACACCAACGACATGCACGCGCACGTCGAGCCGTTCACCCAGCACGGGCACGAGATGGGCGGCTACGCGCGGCAGGCGACGCTGATCGAGCGCTATCGGGCCAGCGACCCCAACCCGATCGTCCTCTCGGCGGGCGACACGTTCCAGGGGACGCTCTACTTCAACGTCTACCACGGCCTCGCCGACCTCGCGTTCATGAACTACGCCGGCTACCAGGCGATGGCGGTCGGCAACCACGAGTTCGACCGCGGCTCCGCAGTGCTCGCCCGCTTCGCGAGGCTGGCCCGCTTCCCGCTGCTGGCCGCCAACCTCGACGTCAGCGGCGACAAGGAGCTGGCCGGGCTGATCAAGCCGTCGACCGTGCTCGAGGTCGGCGGCGAGCGGATCGGGATCGTCGGCGCCGTCACCCCGGAGCTGCTGCGCATCAGCACGCCGGAGCCCGAGGTGAAGCTGCTCGACCTGGTGAGCAGCGTGCAGCGGGCGGTCGATGCGCTGACCGCGGCCGGCGTCGACAAGGTGATCCTCCTGTCGCACATCGGCTACGAGCAGGACAAGGCGCTCGCCCCGCAGCTGCGCGACGTCGACGTGATCGTCGGCGGCCACAGCCACACCCTGCTGGGGACCGCCCCGGGGCTGCCGCAACCGTTCGGACCGTACCCGACCGTGGCCAAGGATCGCGACGGGAACACCGTGCTGATCGTGCAGGCGTGGGACTGGGGGCGCGTGCTCGGCCGCATCGAGGTGAGCTTCGACGACGCCGGCCGCGTAACGAGCTGGGCCGACGCCGCCCCGGTGCCGGTCGTCCCCGCGGTCCCCGAGGACCCGACGGTGCGCAGCATGGTGGCCGCGTTCGCGCTGCCGCTCGCGGCGGCGCGCGACGCGGTCGTCGGGCACACGACCACCGGCGTGGCGAGGACGCGGGTCACGCCGCGGCACGCCGACAACCCGATGGCCGACGTGGTCACCGACGCGATGCTGGCGGCGACCGTGAAGTCGGGCGCGGTGGCGGCGTTCGTCAACTCCGGCGGGGTGCGGGCCGGCCTGGATCCCGGGCCGATCACCTACGGCGAGGCGATCACGGTGCAGCCGTTCAACAACACGCTTGTCGAGCTCGACCTGACCGGCGCCGAGCTCAAGGCGATGCTCGAGGAGACGCTCGGCGGGCTGCCGAAAAGCGCGGCGGGCCTGCTCTACCCGTCGGCCGGCACCTCGTACGTCATCGACATCCGCAAGCCGGCCGATGATCGGATCGAGAGGCTCGAGGTGGGGGGCAAGCCGCTGCAGGCCGGCGCAACGTACCGCATCACGCTGCCGAGCTTCATCGCGGCCGGGGGCGACGGCCATGCGCTGGCGAAGAGCGCGAGCGGCTACCGCTACGACACCGGCATCCTGGACGTCGACGCGCTGGTGGACTACCTCAAGGCGCACGACCCGATCGACGGGCGCCTCGCGGGGCGGGTGACGATCGTAGGCGCACCCGCGGCCGCGGGGAGAGAGCGATGAGATCCCGCGCGGCGGCATGGCTGGCGCTGGCGCTGGCTGGCGGGTGCGGCGCGGCGGCGGTCGCCGGAGCGCTGCCGCGCCCCGATCACGTCGTCGTCGTGATCGAGGAGAACAAGGGCTTCACCAACGTCATCGGCAAGCGGACGGCGCCGTACATCAACGAGCTGGCGTCCCGCGGCGCGCTGTTTGCGCAGTCGTACGCGCTCGTCCACCCGAGCCAGCCGAACTACCTCATCCTGTTCGCCGGCTCCGCCCTCGGGGTCACCAGCGACGGCGTCCCTCGGGTGCTGCCGTTCTCGGCGCCGAACCTCGGCGCCGAGCTGATCGCGGCGGGGCTCAGCTTCCGCGGCTACTCCGAGGGCCTGCCCGCGGCGGGGTTCGACGGCAAGAAGGCCGGCGCCTACGCGCGCAAGCACAACCCGTGGGTGAACTGGCAGGGCGCGCCCGCCAACGCGGTCCCGGCCGCGTGCAACCAGCCGTTCGCGACGTTCCCGGCGGACCTTTCGCGTCTGCCCACGGTCGCGTTCGTGATCCCGAACCTGCGGCACGACATGCACAGCGGGACGGTGGCCGAGGGCGATGCCTGGCTGCGGGCGCAGCTCGACCGGTACATCACCTGGGCCGCGACCCACAACAGCCTGTTCATCCTCACCTTCGACGAGGACAACAGGCTCGAAGGGCAGCGGATCCCGACGCTGTTCGTCGGCCCGATGGTGCGACCGGGCCGCTACGAGCAGCGCATCACCCACGAGAACGTACTGCGCACGATCGAGGAGCTCTACGGGTTACCGCCGAGCGGCGACGCGGCGCAGGCGAGCGCGATCGACTTCTGCTGGCAGCCCGCGGCCAACCGGCGCTGAGGTCCGTCCGCCGGGCCGGCGCCGGCTTGCGGGACGGGCGCTGGCGCGGGAGAATCGATCAGGCCGGGGCGATGACGACGGGTACGTCTGATCGGACACGGTGGCGCCGCGCGGCGTGGCTGGTGGTCTTCGCCGCGGCGCTCTTCGCGGTGCTCTGGCTCCCCTGGCCCGAGTCCGCGCCGCCGCTACCCGCCGGCGGCACCCCGTTCGCCTGGCGCCAGGACGAGCGCTGGCGGGCGCTCGAGGCGGCGTTCCGGGACGCGAGGTCAGCCGGTTGCCCCGCCCTGGCGCCCCGCATCGGGACGGCGCTCGCCGCGGGCGGCCGGCTGTTGGCGGCCGCGGCGGCGCGCCCCCTTGAGCCGGACGCCGCGATGCTCGTTGAGCTCGAACGCACGGCGTTCGAGATCGGGCCGATGGTCGCGGCATGCCCCGAGCGCATCCCCGACTACGTCGCCCTCGTCACCAGGCTGCGCTCGGTGGTCAAGGACCAGTCGCGGCGGTGGAACGTGAACTCAGCGGCGACCAGGGAGCGCCTCTACCGGCTGCTGTACGGCAGCCGAGCCGCGGTGGAGGAGGCGATGCTGCAGGCGCCGCCCGGCGCCGTCCCCGCCCTCAGTCGGAGCGAGGACGAGCCGTCCGCCACCCCGGGAGCCGAGGTGCTGGGGGTGCGGATCCACAGCGGCGACATCCTGCTCTCTCGCGGCGGCGCGCCGACTTCCGCCCTGATCGCCCGCGGCAACGACTTTCCCGGCAACTTCTCGCACGTGGCGCTCGTCTACGTCGATGCGCGTTCGGGCCAGCCTTGTGTGATCGAGGCCCACATCGAACGGGGGGTCGCGGTTTCCTCCGTCTCCGATTACCTCCGGGACGTCAAGCTGCGGGTCATGGTGCTGCGCCCCCGCGCCGACCTCCCCCGCCTCGCCGCCGACCCGATGCTCCCCCACGAGGCGGCTGCGGCCGCCCTTGCGGCGGCCCGCCGCGGCCACATTGCGTACGACTTCGCGATGGACTTTCGCGACCACTCCAGGCTCTTCTGCTCGGAGGTCGCCTCCGCTGCGTACGAGAGCGTCGGCATCACGCTGTGGACCGGGCTCTCGCACATCTCCTCGCCCGGTCTCGCGACCTGGCTCGCGGGGTTCGGGGTGGCCAACTTCGAGACCGAGGAACCGTCCGACCTGGAGTACGACCCGCAGCTGCGGGTCGTCGCCGAGTGGCGCGACCCGGACACGTTGTTCTCCGACCACGTGGACAACGCGGTGGTGGACGCCATGCTCGAGGGCGCCGAGGCCGGTGACCCGCTGACATATCCGATTGCGCTGCTCCCGGTGGCGCGGCTGGCCAAGGCGTACAGCTGGCTCCTCAACCGGGTCGGGGCGGTGGGACCGGTGCCCGAAGGGCTCTCCGGCGCCGCGGCGCTGCGCAACCGCGAGTTCACCCGCACCCACGCGGCGATCAAGACCGAGGTCGTGCGGCTGGCGCAAGAGTTCACCCGCCGGAACGGCTACCGCCCGCCGTACTGGGAGCTGATCGCCCTGGCGCGGCGGGCCCGAGGCGAGGTCATAGGCGGTACCCGGACGCCGGCGCCGGGAGGAGGCACGGGGTGAGAGACGAGATCGTGCAACGGATCGAAGGCTACCGGGGCTGGGCGGTCGAGCTGCAGCGCGGGTTGACGGCGATCCCGGCGGTCTGCCCCGCCAGCGGCGGCGGGGGCGAGCTCGACAAGGCGCTCTGGCTGCAGGGCGAGCTGGCCAAGCTCGCGTTCGACGAGGTGCGCCGCCTCGACGCCCCCGACCCCAGGGCCAAGGGGGGCGTGCGCCCCAACATCGTGGCCCGCCTCCGCGGGGAGGATTCGACGCGGACGCTGTGGATCATGTCGCACCTCGACGTCGTTCCCCCCGGAGAGGCCAGCCTCTGGGATGGCGACCCCTACGTGCTCCGGGTCGAGGGGAACAAGCTCATCGGCCGCGGCGTCGAGGACAACCAGCAGGCGGTCGTCGCCAGCCTGCTGGCGGCGCGCGCCATGATGGAGAGCGGCGCCCGTCCGCCGGTGGACCTCGCGCTGCTGTTCTGCGCCGACGAGGAGACCGGCTCGGCGTTCGGCGCCGAGTACCTCGCCGAGCACCACCGCGACCTGTTCGGACCGCTCGACATGTTCCTGGTGCCGGACGCGGGCAACGCCGACGGCTCTCTCGTCGAGGTCGCGGAGAAGTCGATCTGGTGGCTCAAGGTGCGCACGCTGGGGCGGCAGTGCCACGCCTCGACGCCGGCGCAGGGCGTCAACGCGTGCCGCGCGGCCGCCGACCTCGTGACCCGCCTCGGGTCGCTGGGGCAGGCGTTCCCGCAGAACGACCCGCTCTTCGACCCGCCGGTCTCGACGTTCGAGCCCACCAAGAAGGAGGCGAACGTCCCCAACATCAACACCATCCCCGGGGACGACGTGTTCTACCTCGACGCGCGGGTCCTCCCGCAGGTGCCGCTCGCCGCGGTCGAAGTCGAGATCCGGCGGCTCGCCGCCGCGGTGGAGGCGGCGCACGGGGTCACGATCACGCTCGAGGACGTGCAGCGCGCCGAGGCCGCGCCGGCGACCGGCGCGGACGCCGAGGTGGTGCGGCTGGTGGTCGCCGCGGTCCGCGAGGTGCACGGGATCACCCCGGCGCCGCAGGGGATCGGCGGGGGGACGGTGGCGGCGATCTTCCGGCGGATCGGGCTGCCCGCGGTGGTGTACTCCAAGCTCGAGGAGAGCGCCCACCAGCCGAACGAGTACTGCATCCTCGACAACCTGATCGCCGACGCCAAGGTGTTCGCGACCGTCGCCATGTCGTGCGCGCGCGGCGCGGCGCGGTAGCCGCGCGCCAGAGCCTGGCCGCCGAGGGGCCGCCGGCAACCGGACGATCGGCGAAAGCTCGTGATAGAATTGGTCGGCTTCAGGAGGGGTTGGAGAAGAATGCGTCAGCGCGGGGGCGCTCCGGAGCGGTGGGGGACCACCGATGGGCATCGTCGTGTGTCCGGTCTCGGACGGTTTCCGGGAACCCGCGCCACGCGATGAACGCCCGCCCCCGCGTCCTGCTCGTCGACAGCAACAGCGATGACAGGACGCTCGCCGCCCTCGTGCTGCGGCGCGAGCTCCCCGAGATCGAGATCGAAGAGGTGTCCGACGGGATGGTGCTGGCGGACCGCCTGCCGGTGGGCGGGTTTGCCGCCGTGGTCACCGAGTATCGCCTGGAGTGGGGCGACGGGCTGCAGGTGCTGGAGAGCGTCCGCAGCCTGGCGCCCGAGTGCCCGGTCGTGTTCTTCGCGTCGGAGGGGAGCGAGGCGGTCGCTGCCCACGGGCTGCGCCACGGGCTGTCGGCGTACGTGGTCAAGGGGAGCGCCGGGTACGTCGAACTTCCCGCGGCGGTGCGGCGTGCCATCGAGCGCAGCGAGGAGCTGCGCGCCTCCCGCGACGGGCTCGCGCTCTTCCAGCGCCTGACCGAGGAGCTGGCGCTCGGCACGTTCGTCGCCGTGGCGGACGGCCGCCTCACCGAGGCGAACCTCGCGCTGGCGCACATCCTCGGCTACGAGGGCGACAAAGACCTGATCGGCCGCAACCTCGCCGAGTTCCTCTCGGACACCGCGCTGCAGGCGCAGGTCCTCGCCAGCCTCAGCCGCGGCCGGACGCTGCGCGACCTCGAGGCGGGCGTCCGCCGCGCGGACGGCACGCAGGCCTGGGTGCGCCTGGCGCTGTGGCCGGTGGTCGATCCCTCCCAGGGGGTGGTGCGGTTCGAGGGAGCGGTCGAGGACATCACCGGGCACCGCAAGGCGGAGCGCGAGCTCTCCGAGCGCGCGGCGGCGCTCGGGCGCTCGAACGTGGACCTGCAGCAGTTCGCGTACGTGATCTCGCACGACCTGCAGGAGCCGCTGCAGCTCATCCGCCGCTACGCGGGGCTGCTCGCCTCCAACGGGACGGCGACGCTGGAAGGCGACGGCAAGCGGTACCTGGCGAACATGGTGCAGTGCGCGGACCGGATGCAGGGGATGATCAACGACGTCCTCGCCTACTCCCGCGTCGACACGCAGGGGCATCCGTTCCAGCCGGTGGACTTCGCCGCTGTCGTGCAGCAGGCGATCGCCAACCTGAAGGCCGCCATCGAGGAGAGCGGCGCGCAGGTGAGCTGGGACCTGCTGCCGGTGATGGCCGCCGACGGGGCCCAGATGGTGCAGCTCTTCCAGAACCTGATCGGCAACGCCCTGAAGTTTCGCCGCGAGCGGCCCTCGGTGCGGATCTACGCGGTCGAGGACACCGACCGCGCCACGTTTGCGGTCGCCGACAACGGGATCGGGATCTCCGCCGAGCACCTGGAACGGGTGTTCGGCATGTTCCAGCGGCTGCACACCGCGGCCGAGTACCCCGGCACCGGCATCGGCCTGGCGATCTGCAAGCGCATCGTCGAGCGGCACGGCGGCCGCATCTGGGCGGTGTCGGAGGTCGGACGCGGCTCCACGTTCTGCTTCACGCTTCCCAAGGTTCTCTCGCAGGCGCCCGGCGCGACGGCCGCGGGCGCGAACGGCTGAAGGGATGGACGGCGTGACCAAGCCCGTGCACGTGCTCCTGATCGAGGACAGCCCCGAGGAGGCCGAGCTCATCCAGGTGATGCTGGCGCAATCGCGACGCGAGGTGCTGCAGGTGCACCACGTGTCGCGGCTGGCTGACGGCCTGGCCCGGCTCGGCTCGCACCCGACCGATGTCGTCCTGCTCGACTTCTCGCTCCCCGATTCGAGCGGGCTCGTCTCGTTCGAGCGCGCGAGGAAGATCGCGCCGCACGTGCCGATCGTGATCCTCACCAACCTGGACGACGAGGAGATGGCGCTCGCCGCGGTGCGCGAGGGGGCGCAGGACTATCTGGTGAAGCGCCAGGTGGACAACGAGCTGCTGCTGCGCTCGATCCGCTACGCGATCTCGCGCATGAACGTCGAGCGCGCGATGTGGGAAAGCGAGGAGCGGTACGCGCTCGCGGTCAACGGCGCCAACGACGGGATCTGGGATTGGAACCTCACGGCGGGCAGCGCCTACTTCTCGCCGCGCTGGAAGACGATGCTCGGCTTCCGCGAGGACGAGATCGGGAGCTCGATCGAGGAGTGGTTCTCCCGGGTGCACGCGGACGACAGCTCGGGGCTGCGCAAGGCGCTCGACGCGCACCTCGCGGGGACGCAACCGCACTTCGAGCACGAGCACCGGATCGTCGGCAAGAGCAAGGGGCCGATCTGGGTGCTGGCGCGCGGCCTCGCCGTGCGCAACGCGAACGGCCGGCCCACCCGGATGGCGGGTTCGCTCACCGACATCACGGCGCGCAAACGCGCCGAGGAGCAACTCCTCCACGACGCCCTGTTCGACGCTTTGACGCAGCTTCCCAACCGCACGCTGTTCCTCGATCACCTCGGCCTTGCGATGGAGCAGTCGCGGCGGCGGAAGGCGTCGAGCGTGGCGTTGCTGTTCATCGACCTCGACCGCTTCAAGAACATCAACGACTCGCTCGGCCACACGGTCGGCGACGAGCTGCTGGTCGAGCTGGCGCGCCGCCTGACCCAGTTCCTCCGCCCGGGCGACACGGTGGCGCGGCTGGGGGGCGACGAGTTCGCGATCCTGCTCAACGACATCCACGGCCCGGAGGACGCGACGCGGGTGGCCGAGCGCGTGCAGGAGCTGCTGCGGGAGAAGCTCGTGCTCGGCGGGCGCGAGGTGTTCACCTCGGCGAGCATCGGCGTGGCGCTCTCCAACCCGGCGTACCGGACGCCGGAGGAGATCCTGCGCGACGCCGACACCGCGATGTACCGCGCCAAGGCGGCGGGCCGCGGCTGCTACCAGGTGTTCGACCAGACGATGCACCGCAGCGTGGTGGCGCTGCTCAAGCTCGAGACCGAGCTGCGGCAGGCGGTGGAGAAGAACCAGTTCCTCATGCACTACCAGCCGATCGTGTCGCTGCAGGACAAGCGCATCGTCGGCTTCGAGGGGCTGGTGCGTTGGCTCCACCCCGAGCACGGCCTGGTGAGCCCGACGCAGTTCATCGCGGTGGCCGAGGAGACCGGCCTGATCGTACCGATCGGCTGGTGGGTGCTCGACCAGGCATGCCAGCACGCGCGCGAGTGGCAGGAGCTCGTGCCGGCGGACCCGCCGCTGTACGTCAGCGTCAACGTCTCGGGCAAGGTGGTGATGCAGCCGGACATGTACGAGCGCGTCGTGGAGATCCTCGAGCGCTCCGGCCTGCCGCCGACCTCGCTGCGGCTGGAGATCACCGAGAACGTGATCATGGACCACGGCGAGATGGCGCTCGAGAAGCTGGCGCAGTTCCACGAGCTCGGGGTGCAGTTCTCGGTCGACGACTTCGGCACCGGCTACTCCTCGCTCTCGTACCTGCAGCGGTTCTCCTACGACACGCTCAAGATCGACCGCTCGTTCATCTCGGGGATGGACGGCAAGGACGACGCGTCGGCGATTGTCAAGACGATCGTGACGCTCGCCAACATGCTGAACATCGGCGTGGTCGCCGAGGGCGTGGAGACGGCGAAGCAGCTCGAGCGGTTGCGCGAGATCGGGTGCTCGCACGCGCAGGGGTTCTGGTTCTCGCGGCCGGTGGACCGGGCGGCGACGCAGGCGATGCTGCTGCAAGCCCCGGTCTGGTAGCCTCCAACGTCGAGGGGCGCGGCGCGGGCAGCCACCCGGGGCGCTTGATATACTGCTCGGTACGGGGCCGAAGGTGTTTCGTCGCGGCCGAAGGAGCCGATCATGCGCACTCATCCCCTGACCCTGCTGGCGTTGGCGGCGCTGTGCACGACGGTCGCGGCGTGCAGCCACGAGCCGAAGCCCGACCACAAGGGCGGCTTTCTGGTGCAGGGCGAGAAGGTGATCGAACTTCCCGCCGTCAGCGTCGAGACGCAGTTCACCCCCGAGGGGTTCGCGCTCAACTACTTCAAGGGCGAGCCGACGGCGACGGTGCGCACCGGCGACTACCTGATCCTGTTCGGCGATTACAAGCCGTACGCGCTTACCCCGTACAAGGCCGCCACCGGCCGGTACGAAGAGGACTCCGCGAAGCCGTCGGCCTCCGACGCGATCACCGTCGGGCCGATGAAGGGCGAGACCGAGATGTTCAAGGTCCGCTTCACCAAGCCGCTGCCGTCCGGCGTCTACCTGCTCGAGTGCACGCAGGGCAAGGGCAGCGTCGGGTTCCCGTTCCGGATCGAGCAGTAGCGGCCCACGGCGGCGACCTCGGCGTCGAGGCGCCCACCTCCGGGCTATGATTCCCGCTGAACGATGGCTGCCGGCATTACTCGCGTGGACGTGCGCTCGGCCGGGTTCTGGTTTGTCGGGGCACTGGCCGTGTACCTCGCGACCGGCGCCCGCGGCCTAGTGTGGGCGGACTCCTCCAAGCTGACGGTGTACGCGCTCTCCGGCTACTTCCCCAGCCTCAACCCGGGCGACCACGCCGGCTGGACCGTGTTGGCGTTGGCGTGGCTGCATCTGGTCGGCGGCGACCCGGTCGTCGCGGCGCACCGTCTCTCGGCGGTATTCGGCGCCCTGGCCGTGGCGTTCGCGATGCTGCTGCTTATCGCCCGCACCGGCGACCGGGAGCGGGCGCACACGACGGCCGCACTCCTGCTCGTCGCCCTGCCGATGTGGTGGGCCGCAACGGTGGCCGAAACCTACACGGCCGCCCTTGCCCTCACCTTGCTGGGCGGTGTCGTGCTCCTGGGGTCAGGGCGGGGGTGGAGGTGGTGGGTCGCCGGGGTGGCGTGGGGCCTGGCCCTGGCCTGCCACGCGCTGGCAATCGTCCTGATCGCTCCGCTCGCCTGGGAGGCGGGACGGCGGCGGGCGTGGCGCCTGCTGCCGGGTGCGGCCGCGGGCGCGGCGCCGGTCTGGCTCGCGCTCTTCGGCGGCGGGCCACCGGACCCCCTGACCTCGTTCGTGGCGAGCGGCGCGGAGACGTGGCGCTGGCACTGGGAGGCGTTCGTCGCCTTTGCCCGGGCCCCGCGGGGCCTCGCGGTCCTGGCCGCGATCGTCGCCTATAGCCTCGGGCCGATCGGCCTCGCCGCCGTGTGGCGAGGCCGGCGCGAGCCGCGCGCCGGGCTCGTGTGGGGCGTGGCGCTCGCGGCGTTCGCGTTGCTGCTCGCGACCTACGCACCGTACCGCCTCCACCTGATGGCGGTGTTCCTGATCGCCGGCGCACTGCTGGCGCTGCCCACGCGCCTGGGGGCGGCCGGTCGCGCGGCGGCGGTGGCGACCCAGGCGCTCGTCTACCTCACCGTCCCGGCGGCGGTGACGATCGCCGGCCACCAGGATCTCGGCGTGCGCGTCCTCCCCTTCCGCAACAACGCGTTCTACTTCCTCTGCCCGCTCAAGGGCCTCCCGGCCGCGGCGCGCGGATGGCGGCCCGCGGAGCTGCTCGACCCCGGGACCGAGCGCTACGTCGCCGCGCTCGGCGGGTGCGCTCCGGTCGGTGCGCGCGTCCTCTCCGACTTCAACCCCGGCGCGCCGCTGCGCCTCGCGCAGGTCGCCCGCCACTGGCGCCCTGACCTGGAGATCCGGCCGGTGGCGGTGGACGTGGCGCTCGCCGCGCCGGACCCGGCGGCGGCCCTCACCGCGGAGGTGGACCGCGCCCTCGTCCGCGGCCCCGTGATGCTCGCCGACACCTACCCGCCCTACTACCGGCTCGACGCAGCGGCGGAGCGCTTCCGCCTCGTCCCGTGCCGCGTCGGCGCCCTCGCGCTCCCTGTGGGAGACCCGCGGTGATCGAGCTGACGCCGGAGTGGGCGTTCTCCATCGCGGACCGGGAGGCGATGGCGGCGGCGCTCGCGGAGGCGGCCGCGGCGGCCGCGGGCGGCGACGTGCCCGTGGGAGCGGTGGTCTGCGCCCCCGACGGGACGCTGCTGGCGCGCGCCCACAACCGGCGCGAGGCCGAGCGCGACCCGACCGCGCACGCCGAGATCCTCGTCTTGCGCGCGGCGGCCCGCGCGCAGGGCAGCTGGCGCCTGGACGGGTGCACGCTGTACGTGACGCTGGAGCCGTGCGCGATGTGCGCGGCCGCCGCCGTCGCGGCCCGTCTGGCGTGCGTCGTGGTCGCGGCGCCGGACCCGAAGGCCGGGTTCGCGGGCTCGCTCGGCAACCTCCTCGACGACCCCCGCCTCAACCACCGCGTCGCCGTACGCGCCGGCCTGATGGCGGACGACGCGGCCGCGATGCTGGCGAGGTTCTTTGCAAAGTTGCGCGACCGCGGGTAGACTCTCGCTCCCGGTGCGGAGAGGTGCCGGAGTGGTCGATCGGGACGGTCTCGAAAACCGTTGACCCCTTCACGGGGGTCCGTGGGTTCGAATCCCACCCTCTCCGCCAGCAGGGGCTCGAGGTGAGCCGTGGATGCACCGGATTGACAGAACGAGCGATGATCGTGGCGCCGCGGAGAGGTGTCTGAGTGGCCGAAAGAGCACGCTTGGAAAGCGTGTGTACGGGTAACCGTACCGCGGGTTCGAATCCCGCCCTCTCCGCCATGCCATCGAGGTGTGCCGACGGCGTGCCCCATCCGGTCGCCCGCCGTGGGAAGCAAGGAGCCCGGGTCCCGCGCGACGGTGCCCCCCGAACCTCGTCAGGCCCGGAAGGGAGCAGCGATAAGGGGAACGCAACGGGCGCCGCGGTCCCCCCGGGCTCCTTGCTTCGCCACGGCGG
>JAKAFI010000008.1:22548-29243 GCA_021818005.1 Acidobacteriota bacterium
GTGGGGGGCGGACGTGACGGCGTACCAGGTGCTGGCGCGGCGCTGGCGGCCGCAGCGCTTCGAAGACCTCGTCGGCCAGGACGTCGTCGTGCGCACCCTGCGCAACGCCCTCTCCTCCGGGCAGATCGCGCACGCGTACCTGTTCTCGGGGCTGCGCGGGGTCGGCAAGACGACGGTCGCCCGCCTGCTCGCGAAGGCGCTCAACTGCGAGCACGGCCCCACCCCGGAGCCGTGCGGCGAGTGCGGCGCCTGCCGCGACATCGCGGCCGGATCCTCCCTCGACGTGCTCGAGATGGACGCCGCCTCCAACCGCGGCATCGACGACGTCCGCGAGCTGCGCGAGGTGGCGCGCGTGCTGCCGGTGCGCGACCGGTACCGTGTCTTCATCCTCGACGAGGCGCACCAGCTCTCCAAGGACGCCTTCGCCGCCCTGCTCAAGATCCTGGAGGAGCCGCCGGCGCACGTCGTCTTCATCCTCGCGTCGACCGAGAAGGACAAGTTCCCGGCCACGATCCTCTCCCGTTGCCTGCAGATCGATTTCCGTCCGATCCCGGCCGAGCTGGTCGTGGCCCGCCTCGCCCAGGTGGCCGAGAGCGAGCGGTTCGAGCTCGCCGCCGGGGCGGCGCAGCTCATCGCGCGGGCCACCGAAGGCTCGCTGCGCGACGCGCTCTCCCTGCTCGACCGGGTGCGCGCGTTCGCCGCCGCCGCGGTCGACGAGGACGCGGTCGCCGAGGTGGTCGGGCTGCCGCCGTTCGAGGCGGTCCTCGCCCTCTGGCGCGCGCTCGAGGGCGGCGACGTCGCCGCCGCGCTCGGTCTCATCCGCGCCGAGGAAGCGCTGGGGCGCGACCCGGCGGCGCTGTTCGAACAGCTAGTGCAGCTCGTGCACGCCGCGCTGCTGCTGGCGACCGACCCCGCCGCGCCGGCACCGTTCCCCGCCGCTCACCGGGCGGCGATCGCCGAGAGCGCGTCTCGCCTGGGGCCGGCGCTGCTGGTGCGCCTGCTGGCGCTCGCCCTCGAGGGGAAGGCGCTGGTGGCCGCCGCCGAGAAGCCCGGCGTGGCCGTGGCGGTGGCGGTCGGACGGCTGGCGCTGTGGCCACGCCTGCAGCGGGTCGAGGCGCTGCTCGCCGGCGAGCCGGCGCCGAGCGGCGCCTCCGGACCACCGCCGCCGGCGACCCCCGCGGTGCCGACGCCACCGACGGCCCCGGCTCCGGGCGGCGGCACGCCGGGAGCCCGTCTCGCGGCGGCGCTCGAGGCGATGGGGGAACACCTGCTCGCCGGGCGCGTCGGCTCGGTGCGCGAGGTGACGGTCGCCGGCGACACCGTCGTGCTGCGCTGCGGCGGGTTGCCGGCCTCGACGTGCGCATCGCTGCGGCGCGCGTTCGAGCCGCTCGCGGCCGCCGCCCACCGCGCCGGCCTCGGCGAGAGGGTCGAGGTGGACGAGAGTTCCTCCGGCTCGACGGTCAAGGCGGCCGCGACCGGATTACGGGCGCGGGTCGAGGCGGACGAGGGCGTCCAACGCGTGCTCGAGGTGTTCGGCGGGCGGCTGGAGAGCGTCGAGGAGAAGCCATGAACGTCGCGAAGCTGTTGCAGCAGGCGCAACAGGCGCAGGCCCAGATGCAGAAGGCGCTCGGCGAGCTCGAGGTGGAGGGCTCGGCCGGCGGCGGTCTGGTGCGGGTCCGCCTCTCGGGTCTCAAGGAGCTCAAGGGCGTATCGATCGACGGCCAGGCGCTCGCCGGCGAGGCGCCGGGCCTGGTCGAGGACTTGGTCGTCGCCGCCTGGCAGGAAGCGTCGCGCCTGCTCGAGGAGCGCTCGCACGAGCTGCTCGCCCGCATGGGGCTGCCAGCCGGCTTCCCGGGTTTGTGATGGAGCTGCGTCCCCCGGCCGTGCGCGCGCTGCTGGAGCAGCTCGAGCAGCTCCCCGGGGTCGGGCCGCGCACGGCCACCCGCCTGGTGCAGCACATGGTGCGCGCGCCGCAGCCGTCGCGGCGGCTCGCCGAGGCGCTCGCCCACGTCGCCGACGCCGTGCGCCACTGCAGCACCTGCTTCCTGCTCACCGAGGACGACCCCTGCCCGGTCTGCCGCGACGAGGGTCGCGACCGCGCCGTGATCTGCGTCGTCGAGGACCCGCTCAACGCGTGGGCGGTCGAGGCCACGGCGGAGTTCGGCGGGCTCTACCACGTCCTCGGCGGGACGCTCGATCCGCTGCACGGGATCGGGCCGGACGAGCTCACGATCGCTGGGCTGCTCGACCGCGTGCGCTCGGGCGGCGTGCGCGAGGTGATCCTCGCGACCAACCCGACGGTCGAGGGCGAGGCCACGGCGCACTACCTGGCGCGCGCGCTGCGGCCGCTCGGCTGCGCCGTGAGCCGGATCGCCTTCGGTCTGCCGGCCGGCGGCGAGATCTCGTATGCCGACTCGGTGACGCTGACGCGGGCGCTGGCGGGCCGGCGGGGGATGGATTGACGGGAACTTGAAGGATATACTCGACCTTTGAGGGGTGGAGGCGGGCTGGCATGACGATGTTCGGGTCGAACCTGATCATGTACGAGGAGGAGTTCGATCGCATCAACGCGGTCCTCTCGCGTTTGTGGATGGACGCCAACGCGAAGCTCGTGTTCCTCGTCGACAAGAACGGCCAGCAGATCGCCGCCAAGGGCGACCTCGACAAGGTCGATGCCACCTCGCTCGCCTCGCTCACAGCGGGCAACGTCGCGGCCACCGACGGCCTCGCGAAGCTGATCGGCGAGAAGGAGTTCTCGATCCTCTTCCACGAGGGGGAGCGCGACAACATCCACATCTCGATCGTCGGACAGCGGCTGATCCTGGTCCTGATCTTCGATGAGCGCTCGTCGCTGGGCCTCGTGCGGCTGCGGGTACGCAAGGCCGCCGCCGAGCTGGAGGAGGTGCTGACACAGATGGCGTCCAAGGCGGCGGAGCAGGGCGAGGCTCCGGCGTCGCCGTTTGCCGAAATCACCGACGAAGACATCGACGCTCTGTTTACCGAATGAGCTTCATCAACTACGCCTCGCGCGAGATCAACTGCAAGATCGTCTACTACGGTCCGGGTCTGGGCGGGAAGACGACCAACCTGCAGTACGTCTACGAGCGCACCAACCCGCAGAACAAGGGCCAGCTCATCTCGCTCGCCACCGAGACCGACCGCACCCTGTTCTTCGACTTCCTCCCGCTCGACCTCGGCAGCGTGCGCGGCTTCCGCACCCGCTTCCACCTCTACACCGTTCCCGGCCAGGTGTTCTACGACGCGTCGCGGAAGCTGATCCTCAAGGGGGTGGACGGGGTGATCTTCGTCGCCGACTCGCAGGAGGCGCGCATGGACGCCAACCTCGAGTCGCTCGACAACCTCAAGCACAACCTGCACGAGAACGGCTTCGACCTCGCGGTGATCCCGTACGCCTTGCAGTTCAACAAGCGGGACCTGCCCAGCGCCGTCGCCTACGACGTCCTGCTGCGCGCCCTCCAGATCAAGGGCGAGCCGACGTTCGAGGCGGTGGCGCCGAAGGGGATCGGCGTCTTCGAGACGCTGAAGGCGGTCGCCAAGCAGGTCCTGCACGAGCTGTCGAAGAAGTAGGCGCCCGCAGCGGCCGGGGAGGTGGCGGGTTGAGCGTCGCGGCGGTGGTCTTGGCGGCCGGCGAGGGCAAACGGCTGAGGACGGCCACGGCCAAGGTGCTGCACGAGGCCGGAGGGCGGGCGCTGATCGACCACGTCCTCGATGCGCTCGCCCCCACGCACCCGTCGCCGTTGGTCGTCGTCGTCGGCCACCTGCGCGAACAGGTCGAACGCCACCTGGGCGGCCGCGAGCTGCTGTTCGCGGTGCAGGACCCGCCGCGCGGCACCGGCGACGCGGTCGCCAAGGCGCTGGCGCTGCTGCCGCGCTCCGGCGAGGTGCTGGTGCTCTCCGGCGACGTGCCGTTGATCCGGCCGGAGACGCTCGCGGCGCTCGTCGAGTTGCGGCGCGCGCGGGCCGCCGCCGCGGCGCTCGTCTCGGCCGTGTTGCCGGACGCCGGCCCCTACGGCCGGATCGTCCGTGGCGCCGACGGCGACGTCCGGGCGATCGTCGAGGCGCGCGACGCCACCGCCGCGCAGCGGGAGATCCGCGAGGTCAACGCCGGAACGTACGTCTTCGACCTGGCGGCGCTGCGCCCGGCGCTCGCCGGCCTCACGCCGGCCAACGCCCAGGGCGAGTACTACCTCACCGACGCCGTCGCCGCGATGGCCGGGGGCGGGATGCGGGTCGCCGCGCTCCCGCTCGCGGACCCGGCGGAGATGGCCGGGGTCAACTCGCGCGCCGAGCTCGCCGAGGTCCACCGCCTCCTCGGGGCGCGCGTGATTCGCCGGCTGCAGGCTGCCGGCGTCACCGTCCTCGACCCGGCGACGACCTGGGTGGACGCGTCGTGCGCGGTCGGCCGCGACACGGTGCTCGAGGCGGGCGTGCACCTGCGTGGCGCCTGCATGGTCGGCGCCGACTGCCGCATCGGCGCTCACGCCGTCCTCGAGGACGTCACGCTCCCCGACGGAGCGCTCGTCCCGGCGCTCACCCACCGCCGCGGCGAGTGAGCGGCCGGCACCGCGCCGAACGACTAGAATGAGAGCGCGTCGCACCGCCGCCGGACGCGGGCCCGGCGGCGCCCCGGCGGGGGCTGCGAGAGGAGGACAAGATGTGCGGGATCGTCGGGTACGTCGGCGGGCGCGAGGGCGTGCCGGTGGTGCTCGAGGCGCTGCGCCACCTCGAGTACCGCGGCTACGACTCCGCCGGCCTCGCGGTGCACTGCGGCGACCGCCTGGCGGTGCTGCGGGCGCCGGGCAAGCTCTCGAACCTCACCGAGAAGGCGTACGCGGCCGGCCTGCGCGGCCACCTCACCGTCGGCCACACCCGCTGGGCGACCCACGGGGCGCCGATCGAGCGCAACGCCCACCCGCACACCGACGAGCGCGAACGCGTGGCGGTCGTGCACAACGGCATCATCGAGAACTTCCGCGAGCTGCGGGCCGAGCTGGAAGCCGGCGGCGTCCACTTCTCCTCCGACACCGACTCCGAGGTGATCGCGCACCTGCTCGCGGCCGCCGGCGGCGACCTCGCCTCCGCGGCGCTGGCGGTGCGCGGAAAGCTGCGCGGCCAGTACGCCGTGGCGGCGATCGCCCTCGCCGACCCAGGGGCCGTGGTCGCCTTCCGCAACGGGCCGCCGCTCGTCGTCGGCCTCGGCGAGGGCGAGAACCTCGTCGCCTCCGACCCCGCCGCGGTGATCGCGATGACCCGGCGCTGCATCCACCTCGAGGACGGCGACCTGGCGCTGGTGCGCGCCGGCGCGGTCGCGATCCTGGACGCCGACGGGTGCGCCATCGAGCGTCCCGTCGTGACGCTCGAGTGGGAGCCGGGCGAGGTCGAGCGCGGAGGGTTCCGTCACTTCATGTTGAAGGAGATCCACGAGCAGCCGGGGGCGGTTTCGGAGACGCTGCACGCGCTCATCCCCGACCCGGGCGCACCGTCGCTCGCCCACCTCGGCCTCGACCCGGCCACCCTGCGCCGCTTCGCCGCGGTGCGCCTGGTCGCCTGCGGCACCTCGTGGCACGCGGCGCTGGTCGGCAAGTTCTACCTCGAGCGCCTGGCCAGGGTCGGGTGCGAGGTGGAGTACGCCTCCGAGTTTCGCTACCGCGAGCCGCTGCTCGCGCCGGACACGCTGGTCATCGGCATCACCCAGTCGGGCGAGACCGCCGACACGATCGCGGCGATGCGCCTGGCGGCCGCCGCCGGGTCGCCGCTCGCCTCGGTGTGCAACGTCCGCGGAGCGCTCGCTGAGCGGCTCGCCGCCTACAACCTCGCCACCCACGCCGGGCCGGAGATCGGCGTCGCCTCGACCAAGGCGTTCACGACCCAGCTCGCGGCGCTGCTCGCGCTCGCGCTGGCGTGGCGCGACGCGCGCGGGCTCCCGGCCGAGGAGACCCGCGCGCTGCTCGACCGCGCATGGGCGCTCCCGTACGACATCGAGGCCGCGCTCGACCAGTCCGCGGCCGTGGCCGAGGTCGCCGGCCGCCTGCAGCACGCCGCCAACGCCCTCTACCTCGGCCGCGGCGCCCTCTACCCGCTCGCCCTCGAGGGGGCGCTGAAGCTCAAGGAGATCTCGTACCTGCACGCCGAGGGATACCCCGCGGGAGAGATGAAGCACGGCCCGATCGCCCTGCTCGACGAGCGTTTCCCGGTCATCGCGCTGTGCCCGGCGGGGGAGCTGGCCGAGAAGGTGCGCTCCAACATCGAGGAGGTGCGCGCGCGCAAGGCGCCGGTGTTCGCCTTCGGCGACCCCGACGACGCGCGCCTGGCCGAGCTCGCCGAGGCGGTCATCCCGCTCCCGGCCGCGCCGTGGCCGCTGCAGCCGATCGTGGCGGCCGTGCCGCTGCAGCTGCTGGCGTACGAGGTGGCGGTGCGGCGCGGCTGCGACGTCGACCAACCGCGGAACCTCGCCAAGTCCGTCACCGTCGAGTGAGGCGCCGGCGATATCGGACCGTCTGCTGCGTTGCGCTGCGCCGGTTCGCATCCTCACATAGCCTACGGCTATGGTGCGTCCTGACGAAACCGTCAGAGCGGTTTCACGCTGCATCGACCTTGCGGGTGCAAGTCCCGTCCGGGTAAGCGCCGGAGCGCCCGGTAGCAGGCCCCGGTTGCGGGGAGAGATCCCCGTGGCT
>JAKAFI010000192.1 GCA_021818005.1 Acidobacteriota bacterium
GGCGACCCGGTGTGGTCGCCGGACGGGCGCTTCGTCGCCGTGACCTCCGAGGTCTACCCCGAGTGCGGCGCCGACGCCGCGTGCAACGAGAGGATCTCCAAGGCGTGGAGCGACGGCCCGCTGCACGCCCACATGGCCGACTCGCTGCTGTACCGCCACTGGACGTCGTGGCGCGACGGCACCTACAGCCACGTGCTGCTGGTGAAGGTCGCGGACGGGACGATCACCGACCTCACCCCGGGGGCGTTCGACTCGCCGGTGTTCAGTCTCGGCGGCGAGACCGGCTACGCGTTCGCCCCCGACTCGCGCGAGCTCACCGTCGCCTCCAACCACGACGCGGTGCCGGCGCGCTCCACCAACGCCGACCTGTGGACGATCCCGTTCGACGAGAACGGCAAGCCCGCCGCCGCCACCGACATCACCGCGGCGAACCTGGCGTGGGACGGCTCACCGGCGTACTCCCCCGACGGCCGCTTCATCGCCTACCGCACGCAGCGCGTCCCCGGCTACGAGTCCGACCTCTTCCGCATCGCGGTGTATGACCGCAAGGCGAAGACCGAGCGGGTCCTCACCGAGGCGTTCCGCAACTGGATCGACGACTTCCGCTGGACCCCCGACGGCAAGCGCATCGTGTTCCAGGCCGAGGTCGAGGGGCGCACGCCGCTGTTCGAGCTCGACCCGACCTCCGGCACGGTCCGCCCGCTGGCCGACGATGCCACGATCGACGCCTGGCAGTTCCTGCGCGGCGGCCTCGTCTACGCGCGCCGCTCCGTGGCGGAACCATCGGAGCTATACCGCAGCGACCTTGACGGCGCGCACCGCGTGCCGCTGACGCAGGCGAACCGGGCGCTCCTCGCCGAGGTGGACGTGCGCCCGGCCGAGCGGATGTGGGTGAACGGGCCGGACGGGCGGCGGATCGAGGTGTTCATCGTCAAGCCGCACGGCTTCGACCCGGCGAAGAAGTACCCGCTCATCCTCAACGTCCACGGCGGGCCGCAGTCGCAGTGGGGCGACGCGTACCGCGGCGACTGGCAGGTCTACCCCGGCGCCGGCTACGTCGTGGCGTTCCCCAACCCCACCGGCTCCACCGGCTACGGCCAGGCGTTCACCGACGGGATCGCCAACGACTGGGGCGGCAAGGTGTACGCCGACGTGATGGCGGTGACCGACGCGGTGGCGAAGCTGCCGTACGTGGACCCGGCGCGCCTCGGCGTGATGGGGTGGTCGTACGGCGGATACATGATGATGTGGCTCGAGGGGCACACCGACCGGTTCAAGGCGATCGCCGCGATGATGGGGGTGTACGACCTGCGCGCGATGCACTCCTCGACCGAGGAGCTGTGGTTCCCCGAGCACGACCTCGGCGGCGAGCCGTGGACCAGCGAGGAGTACCGCACGTGGTCGCCGTCGGAGTACGTGAAGTGGTTCCGCACCCCGTGCCTGGTGGTGACCGGCGAGCGCGACTTCCGCGTGCCGTACACGCAATCGCTCGAGTTCTTCACCGACCTGCAGGAGATGAAGGTGCCGTCGCGCCTGGTGGTGCTGTCGAAGTCGGGGCACTGGCCGTCGTGGTACGAGATGGCGTTCTACTACGACCTCCACCTCGACTGGTTCCACCGCTTCCTCGGCGGCGGCCCGGCGCCGTGGGACCCCGAGAAGTTCCTGCGCAACGAGGTGTTCGAGAAGGCGAAGTAGGCGGCCCGGGCCGGGTCAGCGGCCCGGGGTCGTGGTGGGTCCGGCGGCGCCGGTCGCCGGGTAGCTGGGGACGAGGCGCAGCGGCGCGGCCGCGGCGCGCTCGTCGGTGACCGCCTCGAGCATGACACGGCCGGCCATGTCGCGGGCCACCGGCAGCTCGAGGAGGTAGAGGACCGTCGCGGTGACGTCGGCGAGCTGCGCGCCGCGCAGCCGGATGCCGGGGCGCACGCCGGGGCCGAAGAAGAAGACGAAGCCGTCCGGCGAGTCGACGGGCGTCACACGCCAGCGCGCGGCGGGCGCGCCGAGATGGACGAGGCGTTGCCACGGCGACGGCGGCGCCAGGCCGTACGGGGAGACCACGACGAGCAGCGTGTCCTCCCCCATCGTCTCCCACAGCTCGCGCAGCTGCTCGTCGAGCAGGCGCGCCGCGAGGCGGAGCACCTCCTGCCCCTCGGCCCCTTGCGACTCCTCCGGGGTCCAGCGCGGGCGCAGGTGGGCCGCGAGTTCGAAGTCCACCGCCAGGGCGTCCACCGGGTGGGCCAGCGCCCGCCGCCTGGCGATGGCGCCGACGTCGGCGGCGAGGGCGAACGAGTTGCGAGCGTCGCCGGCGAGGTGCGGGGCGATGCGCAGCACCGGTCCCAGCGCCGCCTGGATCTCCGGGTCGAGCGACGCGGCCTTGACCGCGGCGGCGACCGTCGGGCGCGCCACCGTCCAGGTGCCGCGCGCGTACGGCGGCCACCCCACCAGCCCGACGCGGCGGCCGGTGTCGAGGAGGATCCGCCAGAGCGTGGCCCGCGCCGGTGAGAGGATCGGCGCTCGCGCCCACGCCCGCCAGGGGAGCTGGTGCGGCGACGGCCAGGGGCCGGCCAGCAGCAGCGTGACCGGGTCGGGCGTCAGCCACGGGACGCGGTAGGAGGTGCGGCCGAGGACGCCGTGCACCGCCGGGGCACAACCGGTGACCAGCGTCGCCAGCGTCGCGGAGTGGGTGTACGGGCGCACCGTGCGCAGCTGGCCCCACGCGCCGCCGGCCCAGCAGCTGTGCAGGAACGGCAGGTCGCCGCGCTCGAGCAGCGGCAGCAGCCAGGGGAGGTCGGCGCCCTCCCACGACACGAACAGCAGCCGGTGCGCCGGGGCGAACGGCGGCGGTTCGATGGTCGGCGCCTCGGAGCGGGGGCGCGGTGCCACGGCCCAGATCGCCCACAGCCAGCCGACGAGCAACGCCGCGGCCCAGGCCGAGCGCTCGAGCGCGTGCCGCCGCGGCCGGCGGTGGACCGCCAGCACCAGGTAGACGAGCCAGTACAGGGTGGCCACCGACGCGGCCCAGGCGAGGGAGTGGCGGTTGTCCTTGAGCAGCAGGTCGCGCGTCTCCGCTCGCGTCCACCACGCAACGCCCGCGACGAGGAACGAGACGGCCGTCATCAGCCACCGCCACATCCCGACGCTGAAACGACGCCCGGCGGTGAGGTACGGCATGAAGATTGCGGCGGCCTCGCTGGCGGCGAACAGCGCCCCGCCGATCCACACGGCGCCCCAGCTGGTCCACGCGGCGAACGCGAGCGCGACCTTGAGCGGCGGCAACGTGACGTTGGGCCAGAGGAGGAGCTGCACCGGCGCCAGCGCCGCGCCGGCGACCGCACCGGCCGCGACGCTGTGGCCAAGGCGGCGGAGGTGACGCATAATGCCAGGGCATGATAGCCCGTCGCGACCTGGCCGTGCGCGTCGCGGTGCGCACCGACCTCTCCCCCACCTGCTTTCGCATCGTCGTGGCGACGCCGGAGCCGTTCGCCGCCGTCCCCGGGCAGTTCGCGATGGTGGCGTGCGGCGAGGGGCTCGACCCGCTGCTGCGGCGCGCCTACTCGATCGCCGGGGTCGCCCGCGACGGCGAGCGCACGCTCGTCGAGCTGATGGTGAAGGAGGTCGGACGCGGCAGCTCGCGCCTGCGCCGCCTCGCCCCGGGCGCCGAGCTGAAGCTGCTGGCCCCGCTCGGCAACGGCTTCACCCTGACCGCCGCCGGCGGGGCGCGGCTCGCCCTCGTGGCTGGCGGGATCGGGCTGCCGCCGGTGCTGTTCGCGGCCGAGCGACTGGCCGCGGCGGGCGCCCCGTTCGACCTCTTCCTCGGCGCCGCCACGGCCGCCGAGCTGCTCGACGTCGAGCGCGCGGCCGCGGCCGCGGCCGCCTGCGGCGGCGAGCTGGTGCTGGCGACCGACGACGGCAGCCGCGGCGAGGCGGGGTTCGTCACCGCCGCGCTCGCGCGCCGCCTCGACGAGGGGCGGCGCTACGAGCGCGCCCTCGCCTGCGGCCCGAACCCGATGCTGCGGGCGCTGGCGCGGCTGGCGCGCGAGCGCTCGCTCGCGGCCGAGCTGTCGCTCGAGGAGCCGATGGGGTGCGGCGTCGGCGTCTGCCTCGGCTGCGTCGTCGAGCTGGCGGACGGGCGGCTGGTGCCGTCGTGCAAGGAGGGGCCGGTGTTCGAGGCCTCGCGCTTAGCGGCGCGGTGGTCGGCGTGAGCGTGCGCCTGGAGACCGCGGTGGGCGCGCTGCGCCTCGCCAACCCGGTGATGGCGGCCTCCGGCACGTTCGGCTACGGGCTCGACCTCGCCGACCTGTGCCCGCCGGAGCGGCTCGGGGCGGTCGTGTCGAAGGGGCTGTCGCCGCGCCCGCGGCCGGGGAACCCGATGCCGCGCATCGTCGAGACCGCGGCCGGGATGATCAACGCGATCGGCCTGCAGAACATCGGCGTCGAGGCGTTCTGCCGCGAGGCGCTCCCCGAGCTGCGTTCGCGCGCGGCGGTCGTCGCGGTCAACGTCTTCGGCGCCGCGCTAGAGGAGTACCTCGAGGTGATCGCGCGCTGCGAGCGCGAGGACGGGATCGCGGCGTACGAGCTCAACGTCTCCTGCCCGAACGTCAGCGCCGGCGGGATCGAGTTCGGCCACGACCCGGCGCTGCTCGAGGCGCTGACCGCGCGCTGCCGGGCGGCGACGCGCCGCCCGCTCTGGGTCAAGCTCTCCCCCAACGCGCCCGACCTGGTCGCAACCGCGCGCGCGGCGGTGGCCGGCGGCGCCGACGCGCTGACGCTCGTCAACACCGTGCGCGCGCTGGCGATCGACGCCGCGGCGCGCCGCCCCGTGCTCGCCAACGGCATCGGCGGCCTCTCCGGGCCGGCGATCAAGCCGATCGCGCTGCGTATGGTGTGGGAGGTGCACCGGGCGCTGCCGGAGGTGCCGCTGGTCGGGATCGGCGGCGTCGAGACAGGCCGCGACGCGGCCGAGTTCCTCCTCGCCGGGGCGAGCGCGGTGCAGGTGGGGACCGCGATCTTCCGCGAGCCGGCGGCGCCGCTGCGCATCATCGCCGAGCTCGAGTGCTTCTGCGCGGCGCACGGCGTCGCCGACGTGCGCGAGCTGATCGGAGGTCTGCAGTGGCGCTGACGCGAGCCGAAGCCGTCTCCCACCTGGCGGTCGCGCTCGACACCTCGGAGCGCGACGAGATTCTGCGCCTGGCGCGGCTCCTCGCCGGGCGCGCCGGCACGGTCAAGGTCGGGCTCGAGGCGTTCACGGCGCACGGCCCGGAGTTGGTGCGCGAGGTGCGCGGGCTCGGCATGCCGGTGTTCCTCGACCTCAAGCTGCACGACATCCCGAACACGGTCGAGCGCGCGGCGCGCAACGCGGCGCGCCTCGGGGCCGCGCTTCTGACGGTGCACGCCTCCGGCGGCGAGGCGATGCTGCGCGCGGCGGTGGCCGGCGCGGCGGCCGCCGAGCGCCCCCCGCTCGTGCTCGCGGTCACGGTGCTCACCAGCCTCGACGACCGGGCGCTCGAGGAGCTCGGGATCCCGGGCGGCGCGGCGGCGCGGGTGCGGGCGTGGGCTGACACGGCGCGCCGCGCCGGCTGCGGCGGCGTCGTGTGCTCGCCGCACGAGGCGGCGGCGCTGCGCGCGGCGCTCGGGCCGGGGTTCCTGCTGGTGACGCCGGGGATCCGGCCGGCGGGGTCCGCCAGTGCCGACCAGCGCCGCGTCGCCACGCCGCGGGCCGCGCTCGCGGCGGGGGCCGACATCCTGGTGGTCGGACGCCCGATCACCGCGGCTGCGGACCCGGCGGCGGCCGCCGAGGCGATCCTCGCCGAGCTGTGCGCGCCGTAGCGGCGCCCGACCCCGCGTTTTGACGTGGTTGCTAGAATCATCGCAGCCCGCACTCCGGCGGGCCGTTCGCCGTCCGGCGGACAGGGAGACACGGCATGGAGAAGCGGCACTTTCGCGTGGTGGTGATCGGGTCCGGCCCCGCCGGCCTCACGGCGGCGCTGTACGCGGCCCGCGCCGAGCTGGCCCCGCTCGTGATCGACGGCATGCAGCCCGGGGGGCAGCTCACGAT
>JAKAFI010000193.1 GCA_021818005.1 Acidobacteriota bacterium
AAGATGTACGGCGGGGCGAGCACCTACCTGCCGCTGCGCCTCAACACCGGCGGCGTGATCCCGGTGATCTTCGCCGCGTCGATCCTCTCCTTCCCGCAGACGATCGGGCAGATGATCGACAACCCGATCGTCAAGGCGATCACCCGCGCGCTGCAGTGGGGGGAGCCGCTGTACAACCTGGTCTACTTCGCGTCGATCATCTTCTTCTGTTACTTCTACACCTCGATCATCTTCAACCCGCAGGACACCGCCGAGAACATGCAGAAGTACGGCGGCTTTATCCCCGGTATCCGTCCCGGACAGCGCACCGCCGACTTCATCGACATGACGCTGACCCGCATCACGCTGGTGGGCGCCATCTACCTGGCGCTCGTCGCGATCCTCCCCGAGATCCTGATCGCCGGCTTCAAGGTGGCGACGATCCCGTTCATCGGCGGCACCCTCGACGCGTTCCTGCCGCGGTGGTTCACCGAGGGTCTCGGCATCAAGTTCTACTTCGGCGGCACCTCGCTGCTGATCGTGGTCGGGGTCGCGATGGACACCGTGCAGCAGATCGAGGCGCAGATGGTGATGCGCCACTACGACGGCTTCGTGAAGGGCCGCCGCGTGCGCGGCCGCAGGGGGTGAGCGGATGGTGACTCGAGCCCTCGACGTGGTGCTGCTCGGCCCGCCCGGCGCCGGCAAGGGGACGCAGGCCAAGCGGGTCGCGGCCGCGTTCGGCCTGCTGCATATCTCGACCGGGGACCTGCTGCGCGACGAGGTCGCCAGGGGCACGGCGCTCGGGCAGGAGGCCAAGGGGTTCATGAACCGGGGCGAGCTGGTCCCGGACGAGGTGGTTGGCAAGATGCTCGCCAAGCGCCTGCACAGTCAGCAGGCCGCCCTCGGCTGCGTGTACGACGGCTACCCGAGGACGACCGCGCAGGGGAACCTCCTCGACGGGCTGCTCGCCGAGCTCGGTCGGCGCGTCGACGCGGTGCTCTACCTCAACGTCCCGGACTCGGAGCTGCTGTCGCGGATCACCGGCCGGCGCTCGTGCCCGGCGTGCGGCGCCGTCTACCACGTGGCGGCGCAACCGCCCAAGGCGGACGGCGTCTGCGACTCGTGCGGGGGCAGGCTCGTGCAGCGCGAGGACGACCGCGAGGAAGTGGTGCGCGAGCGCCTGCGCGTCTACCGCGAGCACACGGCGCCGCTCCTCGAGTTCTACCGCGGG
This sequence comes from Acidobacteriota bacterium, assembly GCA_021818005.1. Lineage (GTDB taxonomy): Bacteria > Acidobacteriota > Thermoanaerobaculia > Thermoanaerobaculales > Thermoanaerobaculaceae > RBG-13-68-16. The sequence goes on from JAKAFI010000193.1 coordinate 1,211, forward strand.
CGCAAGATCCTGCGCGAGGCGGACGGGAGCGTCGCGCCGGACGAGGTGTTCAAGCGGCTGCGGGAAGCGCTGGGGACCGTGCGGGCATGATGATCCTGAAGACCCCCGACGAGCTGGCGGTCATGGACCGGGCCAACGCCTTGCTGCACGAGACGTTGCGCATCGTGGTCGAGGCCGCCAAGCCGGGTGTGTCGACGTGGGAGCTCGACCGGCTCGCCGAGGACCACATCCGCGCGCACGGCGGCGTCCCCGCCTTCAAGGGGTATCGGGGGTATCCGGCGACGTTGTGCACCTCGGTCAACGACGTGATCGTGCACGGCATCCCGTCGAAGACGCAGCTGTTGCGCGCCGGCGACATCGTGGGCGTGGACGGCGGCGTGGTGCTCGACGGGTTCGTCGGCGACGCGGCGGTGACGGTGGGGATCGGCGAGGTCGCGCCGGAGGCGGCGCGGCTGATGCAGGTGACGAAGCGCTGCCTCGAGCTGGCGGTCGAGTTCGTCCGGCCCGGCCAGCGGCTCACGGACATCGGCGAGGTGATCCAGAGCCACGCCGAGGCGGCCGGGTTCTCGGTGGTCCGCGAGCTGGTCGGGCACGGCATCGGCCGGGCGATGCACGAGGATCCCCAGGTCTTCAACTACGGGCCTGGGGGGCGGGGCCCGGAGCTGCGGCCCGGCCTCGTGCTGGCGATCGAGCCGATGATCAACGCGGGGAAGGCCGGCGTCTCGTTCGACGACGACGGCTGGACAGCGCGCACCGAAGACGGTAAGCTCTCCGCTCATTTTGAGTACTCGGTGGCCGTGACCGAGAACGGCCCCTGGGTTCTCGGTGTGGGCGGAAGGTAGGGAGAGGGTATGGCGAAAGAGGAGGCCATCGAGGTGATGGCCACCGTGGTGGAGGCCCTACCGAACGCGGTGTTCAGGGTCGAGTTGGAGAACGGTCACGAGGTGCTGGCGCACATCTCGGGCAAGATGCGGAAGCACTTCATCCGCATCCTGCCGGGCGACAAGGTCCTGGTGGAGCTGTCGCCGTACGACCTGACGAGAGGCCGCATTGTCTATCGCTACAAGTAGCGCCGGGCGGCCTCTCGTCATCCCGAGCCCCGCCGGAGGCGGAGCGAAGGATCCCGGGGCGCTCGGGAGGAATGGGAAATCGGTTGGAGTTGCGTGAGGAGACGAGGTCATGAAAGTTCGCTCTTCGGTCCGGAAGATATGCAGCAAGTGCAAGATCGTGGTGCGCAAAGGGGTGGTTCGCGTGATCTGCGAGAACCCCAAGCACAAGCAGCGTCAGGGTTGATGAGGAGGTAGGCTGTGGCACGCATTGTGGGCGTCGATCTTCCCCAGAACAAGCATGTGGAGATCGGTCTGACGTACATCTACGGCATCGGCCGCTCGCTCTCGCTCTCGGTTTTGAGCAAGGCCAAGGTCGATCCGGCGATCCGCGTCAAGGATCTCTCCGAGGACGAGGTGCGCCGCATCACCCGCGTGATCCAAGACGACCTGAAGGTCGAGGGTGATCTGCGCAAGGACGTCGCGATGAACATCAAGCGGCTGATGGAGATCGGCAGCTATCGCGGCATCCGCCACCGGCGCGGCCTGCCGGTACGCGGCCAGCGCACCCATACCAACTCGCGTACCCGCAAGGGCCCGAGGCGCGGAACCGTGGCGAAGAAGAAGAAGGCGACAAAGACCTAGGGTAGAGGAAGGCACGCATGGCAAAGGCGACCAAGGCTGCAAAGAAGGGTACCCGCCGGCGCGAACGCAAGAGCGTCCCGCACGGCGTCGCCCACATTCAGGCCACGTTCAACAATACGATCGTCACCATCACCGACCCCACCGGCGGCGCGCTGTGCTGGAGTTCGGCGGGACGCATCGGCTACAAAGGTTCCCGCAAGGGGACGCCGTACGCGGCCCAGCTCGCCGCCCGCAACGCGGCCGAGCAGGCGCAGGAGCACGGCGTCCGCACCGTGGACGTGGAGCTGAAGGGACCCGGTGCCGGGCGCGAGTCGGCGATCAGGGCGCTCGCGGCGTCGGGCCTGGAGATCAAGAGCATCAAGGACGTGACGCCCATCCCGCACAACGGCTGCAGGCCGCCGAAGCGGCGCCGGGTGTAAGGGCAACGGGGAGGTACGAGTGGCACGCTATCACGAGCCGGTTTGCCGGCTATGCCGTCGCGAGGGGATGAAGCTGTTCCTCAAGGGGGAACGGTGCTTCAAGGAGAAGTGCGCCGTCGAGCGGCGTTCCTACGCGCCCGGGCAGCACGGGAAGCGCCGCAACAAGATGCAGCCATATGGGTTGCAGCTGCGCGAGAAGCAGAAGGTGCGTCGCGTCTACGGCGTGCTCGAGGCGCAGTTCAGGCGCTACTTCGCCGAGGCCGCGCGCCAGCGCGGTGTGACCGGCGAGAACCTCCTGCGCCTGCTCGAGCTGCGTCTCGACAACGTCGTCTACTCGCTGGGCTTCGCCTCGTCGCGCTCGCAGGCCCGCCAGCTCATCCGGCACGGGCACGTGCTGGTGAACGGGCGGCGGAACGACATCCCGTCGTTCCAGGTCAAGCCCGGGATGGAAGTGGCGCTGAAAGACAAACTACGGGCCAATGCGTTCGTCAACGAGGCGCTCGACACGGCGCAAGGCCGCGGCGTGCCGCCATGGCTTGAACTCGACGGCGAGAACTACAAGGGCAAGGTTCTGGCGCTGCCCACACGTGAGGACATCCGCTTGCCGATCCAGGAGCAGTTGGTCGTCGAGCTGTACTCGCGGTGAGGAGGTCGTAATGAGAGGATTGGAGCTGCATCGGCCCCAGGCGGTCGTGTTGGACGCAGAACGCAGCACGCCGACCTATGGGGTGTTCACGGCGCAGCCTTTCGAGCGCGGATGGGGGGTCACCGTGGGCAACGCCCTGCGGCGCATCCTGCTGTCCTCGATCGAGGGGAGCGCGATCACGGCCGTCCGCTTCGCCGGCGTCGATCACGAGTACGACTCGATCCCCGGCGTGATGGAAGACGTCACCGACCTGATTCTGAACCTGAAGCGGGTGCCGTTGCGGCTGACCGGACCCGAGGCGCTCACGGCGACGATCGAGGTGAGCGAGCCGGGCGTGCTCAAGGCCGGCGCGATCAAGGGCGGGTCCGAGCTCGAGATCGTGGACCCGTCGGTCTACCTCGCAACGCTCGCCGAAGAGGGCGCGGTGGAGGCGGAGCTGATGATCCGCCGCGGCCGCGGGTACGTGCCGGCGGACGAGCAGGAGGCCGAGAGCCTGGGCGTCGGCTTCATCCACCTCGACGCGGCGTACTCGCCGGTGCGCAAGGCGAACTACCGCATCGAGCCGGCCCGCGTCGGGCAGGCCACGGACTACGAGAAGCTCGTGTTCGAGGTGTGGACGAACGGGGCGGTCACGCCCGCGGCCGCCGTCGTCGAGGCGGCCCGTTTGCTGGCCGACCACCTGCCGATCTTCCAGAACCTCGACGAGGGCCGGCCGGCGGCGCCGGCGGCGAAGGGCGACGGGATCCTCGACGAGACGATCGAGCGGCTCGAGCTCGGCGGCCGGATCAACAACATGCTGCGCAACGCCGGGATCGAGACGGTTCGCGACCTGGTCGGGCGGGGCGAGGACGAGCTGGGCGAGATCCCGGGGTTCGGGAAGAAGGCGCTCGCCGAGGTGCGCGAGAAGCTGGAGACGCTCGGTCTTGGCCTCGGTGTGCGCTTCGACCTGCCGCGGCCGTAACGGAGGAGAGTCATGCGACACAACATGTCGAAGCGCAAGCTGGGGAGGGTGTCGGAGCACCGGCGCGCGCTCTTCCGCAACCAGCTCAAGTCCCTGATCGAGCACGAGCGGATCATCACCACGCTGCCGAAGGCCAAGGAGCTGCGCCCGATCGCCGAGAAGGTCGTGACGCTCGGCCGGCGCTCGGATTCGGTCCACGCGCGGCGCCTGGCGGCCCGCCTGCTCTCCGACCGCGACCTGGTGCACCGCCTCTTCTCCGAGATCGGACCCCGGTTCGTCAGCCGTCCGGGCGGCTACACCCGCATCGTGAAGCTCGGTCCCCGCCGCGGCGACGGCGCGGAGCTCGCGATCCTGGAGTTCGTCGACTACAAGCTCGCGGAGGGGAAAGGCAAGGCCGAGGGCGAGTCGCGCAAGGAGCGCAAGAAGAAGGCTCCCGCGGCCGCCCGGGCCGAGGCCGCCGCTCCCGCCAAGTAGACCGCGTTCGCGGATCGGAATCGGCGCCCGCGTCGTGCGGGCGCCTTTTCATTTGCTGGCCCTATACTGAGAAAAGGACGCCCATCCGCCGCACCGGCCCCGACGGCCGATGCGACGGCCAGGTCAGCAAACCTGTGTCCGCCTTGTCAGTCGTGCCGCGGCGGCGTGTCCGCCTCCCTCCTGCGGCCCGCGATCGCAGGGGGGTTGACACGACTCACATACTCTTATATAACCATACAGCGATGGAGGTGGTATGCGTGGGCGTGTTCAGCTGACTGCCGTTGTGCTCCTTGCCGTTGCGCTCCCGGCGGTTGCCGCGGAGCGGCTGAGCCTCCCCGCTGCGATGGCCCGCGCCCGTATGAACGCGCGCGAGGCGACCGCGGCGGCGGACCGTGCACAGGCCGCGGCGGCGCGGCTCAAGCAGGCGCAGGGGTTCCGGCTGCCCGCGGTCTCGCTGCAGGAGACGTGGATGCGGACGGACTCTCCGGCCGAGGTGTTCGCCCTCGAGCTGAACCAGCAACGCTTCTCGTTCCCGGCGTTCACGCAAAGCGATCCGAACCGTCCCGACTTCCTGACGACGGCGATCAGCCGCGTCGAGCTGTCGCTGCCGGTCTACACCGGCGGGGAGCTGTCGGGGAAGGTGTCGCA
>JAKAFI010000194.1 GCA_021818005.1 Acidobacteriota bacterium
CTCGATGGTGACGCTGATGAAGATCGGCTACTGGGTCGGCGGCACGCCGCGGAAGATCCAGTGGTCGCTGATCGGCGGCGCCGCGCTCGCCTCGCTCACCGTGACCGCGGTGATGCTGCTGTTCGCCCACACCGACGGCTACGTGCTCTCCGCCGCCCACCCGCGCCCGCTCCCGGCGCCGCAGGCGAACGCGATGGCGGCGGTGGCGCGCTCGATGATGGGCGCGACGCAGGCGCCGTGGTTCCTCTACGGCCTCGGCGCGGTGATCGCGGTCGTGGTCGAGCTGGTCGGGGTCTCCGGCCTAGCGTTCGCGCTCGGCATGTACCTGCCGATGGACCTCAACACGCCGCTGCTGGTCGGCGCGATCGTGGCGTGGACGGTCAAGCGCTCGGCGCGCGGCGACGCGGCGGTGGAGAAGGCGCGCGGCGACCGCGGCACCCTGGTGGCGTCGGGGTTGATCGCGGGCGGCGCGCTCGCCGGCGTGTTCAAGGGCGCCGTGGACGCACTGCAGGAGCGCCTGCACACGACGCTCATCCCCCAGCTCGGGAACACCGGGTGGGCGGGGAACTGGCTCGGCCTCGCGGTGTTCCTCCTCCTCGGGGCCGGGATCGTCCTCGACGCCCGCCGCGCCAAGTAGCGCCGGCCCGCGCCCTCAGCGGGGCCGGTCGAGGTGCCGGCGCGGCACGTGCAGGCCGGGGACGAACGTCGTCGCGAGGAGTTCGCGGCCGAGGCCGTCGCGGATCGTGGTGCGCAGCTCGTAGGAAGCGTGGGCCTCGGCGCCGCTCCAGCTGCCGAGCAGCGCGTTGTCGACGTTCGCCTGGCCCTGGCCGAGGAGCGTTTCCGCCTCCGACCCCTCCGCCGTCGCATCGAGCCGCCAGGTGAACGCCGCCGCCGCCGGGTCGAGCGAGGAGAGGGCGATCGTGCCGACGAGCGCCACCGCGGTCGCTGGCGGCTGCGCCGGCGGGTTGGCGATCCACACCCCGGCGATGACGCCGCGGCCACCGAGCTTCGCGGTGCTGCTGACGGAGCTCGCGTCGAGCAGGATGCGGCCGTCGTCGTAGGCGCCGAGACGGGTCAGGGCGCCGGTCGGGTCGAACGGGTACGGCCGGGCGCGGCAGCCGTGCAACGCGATCGTGGCGCTCGCGGAGGCCTGGACGTCGCAGGTGAAGGTGCTGCCGTACGCCTCGATCGTGGCGCTGCCGTTGGCTCCGAAGTAGCCGCCGCTGCCGTCCACGGTCACGCGGTCGAGCCGTGCCGAAGAGGCGTCCATCGCCAGCAACTCGCCGATCGTGGAGTCGCTGACGCGAACGGGCGCGCTCCCCTCCGGGTAGAGGTTCCAGCTGCGGATCGCGGCGTTGTCGAGGACGAGGCGGCGGTCGGCGAGCGGCAACTGGACATGGCCGTAGGTGCTGCCGTCGACGAGGCCCGAGAGGTTCGCGGCCCCCGGCAGGTGGAGGCCGACGACGACCCAGTTCTGCGCAGCCACGTCACGGATGGTGAGGTCGCTGCCTTCGCGCACGAGCAGCGGCCATAGCTTCACCTGGCAGCGCGCCAGCCGGCAGCTCTGCGCGATCCCGCTCGCCCCGGCCGGCGGGAACGACCAGGCGGCGATGAACCCCGGCAACGGCGGCGAGTACACCGCGGTCGAGCCGGGCCCAAACTCGGGCCACACCCACAGCGAGCCGCCGCCCGGGGTGCGCGGGATGTCGGCGAGCGTGACCGCGGCGGACTGCTGCAGGATGACCTCGAAGTGGCCATCGAGGCGCTCGGCATCGAGCGCGCCTTGCCCGGCGGCGAGCAGCTGCACGGAAGGGAACGTCGTGTCGGCGATCGTGACGCGCGCCGTGCCGGTCGCGACGATCGCGTGCTGCACCGCGTTCGGGACGCGGTAGTCGCAGCGCTCGATCGTGAGCGTGCCCTCGTCGCCGGCGATCACGGCGTACTGGCCGTGAAAGGTGCTCATCACCTGCACCACCGAATCGGCGAGCATGACCTGTCCATGCCCGACCACGACGAGGTTGCCGGCGAGACGGAAGCCAGGAGCGGGCACACCGGAGACGGTGAGCGAACCGCCGTCGCCGACGAGCACGTCGCCGACGTCGATCGGCGCGGTGACCGTGACCGGCGTCGTGATGACCCACGGCTGGCCCGCGACGGCGGGGACAGCCAGCGCCGGCGCCAGCAGCAGCGCCAAGCGGGCCGCAAGGAGGCGGGTCACGAAGGTATCGTAGCGCGAGGCCCGGCTACCACTGCATCGCGTACGACGCCTTGAGGAAGAACTGGCGGGCGGAGCGCCGCAGCTCGCCGGCGGCGTCGATCGTGCGTTCGTCGCCGTAGCCGAGGAACAGGACGCTCTGCCAGTTCAGCTTGTAGGCGAGCAGGGCGGAGCCGGTGAGCGAGCCCGAGTGGGCGTCCACGGCGGCGCGGAACAGCGCCGGGTCGCTGTCGGTGCGTTCGTACTGGCCGATCAGGCGCGCGTAGCTGCGGGCGTTGAACATCCAGGTCGCCTTCAGGCGTTCGACCTGGGCCGTGAGCAGCCGCTGCCGCGGCCCGCCGCCGTCGGGGCGAACGTCGATCCAGCGGCGCTCGGCGTCGAGCCGGAGCGCGAGGTGGTCGGTGGTGCGGGACGAGAGGGCGAGCTTGAGCGTCGCGCCGCGCCCCGGGCGGGCGTTGGCGAAGTCGATCTGCTCGCCGAACCACCCCTCGAAGGAGATCCCCGAGATCGCCTGCGAAGGCGTCGCCTGCAGCTGGAAGCGGACCTGGGTCTGCGGGATCATCGGCGCCGACGCGGGCGCCACGCCGGGGACCGCGACGCGCCAGCGGTCGGCGTAGACCCAGAGCTTGGCGAACGAGTTCCAGCGCCCCTCGGTGGCGACGCCGGCGGCGAGGAGGCTGCGCAGGCGTCCGCCGTCGGCCCACATCGGGTCGGTGAGGGCGAAGACGCGGACGCGCGAGAAGAAGCCGGTCGGCAGCCAGCTGTACCCGAGCTCGGCGTACGTCTCGTGGAAGCCGACCTGGGGGACGAAGCCGTCGTCGGCGCGGAACCCGTCCGCGAACGCTTTAACCTCCGCCGAGGCGTCGAAGTGACGGGTGCTGTGCGACCACCAGACGTCGGCGGCGCCGCCCGAGAGGGAGCGGCCGTCCCACTCGGCGGCGAGGTCGGGGCGGTTCGGGGTGCGGCTGGTGCTGAACAGGATCTGCCCGGTGACGGTGTCGGCGCCGTTGGGACGCCACTGGAAATCGGGCCCGAAGACGCGGTTCGATCCGCCGCCGGCGATCTCGCGGTCGGTCGCGAGGAAGCTGACGAACGAGGCGCCGAGGTCGCGGCGCACGCGCGCCACCGCGACGCGCGAGGCGAAATCCTGGTCGGCGAACGAGGAGGCGTCCGGCCCGGGGATGATCGCGCTGCCGCCGCCGCGGTCGTCGGCGGCGAGCACGGTGTACGCGGTGTCGCCGCTCTTGCCCGTCGCGCGCGCCCCCCAGCGCGGCGAGGTGATCGCCCGCGTGTACACGGCCTGGATCGGGGTCGCGAACAGCTCGTTCCCCTCGAGGAAGAACGGCCGCTTCTCGGGGTACAGCAGCGCGAACCGCTCGTTGGCTGAGATCTGCGCCACGTCCGACTCGACCTGCGAAAAGTCCGGGTTGATCGTGGCGTCGACGGCGCTGTCGGGGGTCGGGAGCCACTTGACGTCGACGCCGCCGGTGAGGTCGGTCGGGCCGTTCGCGAGCGGGGTGCCGAGATCGCCGCGCGGGAGCGCCTCCTGTTTGGCGGAGAGGTACGGGGCGACGACCAGGTGCTCGGCCGAGGGGAGGCCGTCGAGGCCGGTGAGCGGGTTGGCGTGGCAGACGAAGCAGCTGCTGCCGCGCGGCAGCGGCATGGAGAAGAACTGGTAGCGGAACTCGCGCGGGTAGTTGCGGAACAGCATGATCCCCCAGCTCTGCGGGCCGCTCCCGGTGTAGCGCAGCGAGGAGAACGGGATGCGGATCTCGAGCACCCAGCCGTCGCTCGTGATCCGTCCCGCGGCATCCCAGTAGAAGTCCGGCGAGGCGTCCTCGTTGCCGGTGGCGTCGTTGCTCACCGAGTCGTACTCGACCCCGCGCGGCGTCGCGAGGAAGAGCACGGCGGTGCGCCCGTCGTTGCGGGTGTCGAGGATCACGCCGCCGTAGTCGATCGCCTCGGAGATGTCGTCGTGGTCGGCGTAGGGGGCGCGGATCCGGCTCGGGTCGGGGTCGTAGAAGTGGAACCCGGCGTAGAAGTAGCGGTCGTCGTAGGTGACGTAGCCGACCGACTTCACCTTTGGGGGGACGTTATCGCCGGGGCGGGTCTCGAACCAGGTGTCGACGCGGGCCGCGCCGCGCCAGCCGGGATCGGCGAGGTCGCCGTCGATCGTGATCGGGCCGGCCGCTCGGGTGACGTGGATCTCGGGACCGCGAGCCGACAGGTCAGGGGCGGCGTGCGCCGCGGCCGCGCCGGCAGCGACCACGGTGGCGAGGAGAAAGGCAGCGCGCACCTTGGTTCCTACGCGCGCCGGCCGACTCCGGTTCTCCTCCGGACTGCATCCCACGGCGCCGCGCCGCCGGAGGGAACGCTCGCGCCGGATCATATCGAAGGCTGGGCCGCGCTGTCGTTCCAGGTGACGATCGTGCCGGAGGCGTCGACGGAGAACGTCAATGTGCGCACGCTGTCGCGGTACCTCGTCCCGTAGACCGGGTTCCCCTGCGAGTCGAAGGTGACGTTCTGCACCGGCACCGTGCGGTGCAGGAGCCAGACGTAGGTCTTGCCGCCGTCGTCGGCCGGGATCACGTTCGAGGGCGTGCCGAGCTTCGCGATCGCCTCGTCGATCTTCCGTCCCGTCCAGCTCTCCTTGGAGGTCATCGACGCGCACCCGCCGGTGACGAGGACCGCCAGCACAGCCGCCGAGCCGACCGCCACGAGCATGTTCAGACGCCGCCGCACCGGACCACCTCCCCGGCCGAACCCGTTCCCACGGACGACCGCCGTGCCGCCCGGGCTCGCCGCCGCACGATGGTAGACGATCGCGGCGCGGTGCGGCCGCCGGCCGGGCGCCGGCTCACCCGGCGATCCCGGGTGGCGTACGATCGTGACGGGAAACCAACGCCGGGGGGCAGCCATGGGCAGGGTCGGTTTCGTCACGCACGGCAACGCCACCATCCTCAAGGTGGACCTCTCCCACCTCGCCAACGTCGAGGACAGCATCGCGACGCTCAAGGAGGCCAGAGTGGTGATCGGCAAGCAGCCGCCGCACTCGGTGCGCCTCCTGACCGATGTGACCGGCGCCGCGTTCAACCCGAAAGGGGTGGAGGAGCTCAAGCACTACAGCGCGTTCGTCACCCCGTACGTCAAGGCGAGCGCCGCGATCGGCGTCTCGGGGCTCGGCCGGGTGATCTTCGACGCGGTCATGAAGTTCATCGGCAGGAACATCGCCTCGTTCGACACCGAGGCCGAAGCGCTCGACTGGCTCGGGAGACAGTAGCCGCGCGTCGTCTCGGCGGCCGGGGTTCCGTGTAAGATCGCGCGGGGGTTCCCGATGCCTGCCTCTCTGATGCTCTGCCTTCTCGCCACCGCGGGTTCCCTCGCGGGCGGCGCCCCGATCGTGCGCGAGGCGCCGATCCGCGCGCACCTCGCGTTCCTGGCCGACGACCTCCTCGAGGGACGCGGGACCGGCCAGCGCGGCGGGGCGCTGGCGGTGAAGTACCTGGAGGCGCAGCTGCGGGCGCTCGGCCTGGCGCCCGCGGCGGGGGACGGCTTCCTGCAACGGGTGGACGTCCTCGGGGTCAAGCTGAACACCGGCGAGAGCCGGCTCTCCTTCGCCGCTCCCGGCGGCGAGGCGTACACCCCGGCGTTCGCCGACGACATCGTCTACGCCGCCGGCAACGGCTCGCCCGACGTCGCGATCGACGCGCCGCTGCTGTTCGTCGGCTACGGGATCGA
>JAKAFI010000009.1 GCA_021818005.1 Acidobacteriota bacterium
CGCTGCGCGGCAGTTCCCTGACGGCCGAGCGGTTGTACGATTGCGGCGGGTCGGCGCGCGGGGCTTCCGCCCGATCCACGCCGAGGAGGCCATGATGACCATGGAGTACGCCCGTCTCGGGAACACCGGCCTCACCGTCTCGCGGATTTGCCTCGGCTGCATGAGCTACGGCGATCCGGGCGCGACGGTGGGCGGCTCGACGATGCGCTGGGAGTGGGCGCTGAAGGAGGAGGACGCGCGGCCGTTCTTCAGGCGCGCCGTCGAGCTCGGCATCAACTTCTTCGACACCGCGAACGTGTACTCGTTCGGGGCCAGCGAGGAGATCACCGGCCGCGCGCTGCGCGAGTTCGCCCGCCGCGAGGAGGTCGTGATCGCCACCAAGGTGCACGGGGTGATGCGGCCCGGCCCGAACGGCGGCGGGCTGTCGCGCAAGGCGATCCTGCACGAGATCGACGCCAGCCTCAGGCGCCTCGGTGTCGACTACGTGGACCTCTACCAGATCCACCGCTGGGACCCGGCGACGCCGATCGAGGAGACGATGGAGGCGCTCAACGACGTGGTCCGCGCCGGCAAGGCGCGCTACCTGGGCGCCTCCTCCATGCACGCCTGGCAGTTCGCCAAGGCGCAGCACGTGGCCGAGGCGCGCGGCTGGACGAGGTTCGTCTCGATGCAGAACCACTACAACCTGCTCTACCGCGAGGAGGAGCGCGAGATGGTGCCGCTGTGCCTGGACCAGGGCGTCGGGCTGATCCCGTGGAGCCCTCTGGCGCGCGGTCATCTGGCCCGCCCGCCGAAGGCGACGGAGACGAAGCGCTCGGGAACGGACCGCTTCGGCAAGACGCTCTACTCGGCGATGCCCGAGGCCGACGAGCGGGTCGTCGCGGCGCTCGACGCGGCGGCGAGGGCGCGGGCGCTGCCGCACGCGCAGATCGCCCTCGCCTGGCTGCTGCAGAAGCCGGGGGTGACGTCGCCGATCGTCGGCGCCACGAAAATGGAGCACCTCGATGCGGCGGTGGCGGCCGTCGGCGTGCGGCTGTCGCCCGACGAGGTGGCGGCGCTCGAGGCGCCGTACGTGCCGCACCCGATCGCCGGCTTCGCATGAGCGCAGGGGGAACCTCGAGGGGAGGGAGAAGGAGCATGAAGGTCGTCGCCATCAACGGCAGTGCGCGCAAGGACGGGAACACGGCGATCCTGATCAAGCACGTCTTCGCCGAGCTCGAGGCCGAGGGCATCGAGACCGAGCTGATCCAGCTCGCGGGCAAGAAGATCCACGGCTGCCGAGCGTGCTACAAGTGCTACGCGAACAAGGACCGGCAGTGCAGCGTCAAGAACGACGCCGCCAACGAGTGCATCGCCAAGATGGCGGACGCTGACGGGATCATCCTCGGCTCTCCCACCTACTTCAGCGACGTGAGCGCCGAGATGAAGGCCCTCATCGACCGCGCGGGGTTCGTCTCGCGGGCCAACGACTTCCTCTTGAAGCGCAAGGTCGGGGTCGCGGTGGTCGCCGTGCGCCGCGCGGGGTCGACCCACGCCTTCGACACGATCAACCACTTCTTCCTGATCGGCCAGATGATCGTCCCCGGGTCGATCTACTGGAACCTCGGCATCGGGCGGAACGTCGGCGAGGTGGAGAAGGACGAGGAGGGCCTCCAGACCATGAAACACCTCGGCGAGAACATGGCCTGGCTGCTGCAGCGAATCCACGGAAACGCCCGCCGGCCACGATCGCGATCGTGACCGGCGCCACGCCAACAGTCATAAGCTCGCGAGCGAGCCGGACGCCGATGGTTGAGGCGGCCGCATCGCGCTAGCCTGGCTGTGGGACCGGGTTCACGCGGGGAGGGCGAGCGACTCGGCGAGGCGGCGGCGCCACCCCTCGACGGTCGCGCGGTCGGAGCTGCCGGGGTAGAAGCGGCCCGGGGCGAACAACGGGTAGTCGTGGCCGTCCCGCAGCTTCAGGTTGAGGTAATAGGTCCGCACGTGGTTCGAGCTGCGACCCAGGTACCCGATCCCGACCTCGCGGATGTCGGTGGCGACGATCGTCCGCGTTCTCGTGCCGCCGAGCAGGCGCGCGTCGGTCACGGTGACCGACCTCGCCCGCGGGTCGACGGTCACGGTTTGCGTCCCGGCGGTCAGACCGGCCCCGACGCCGATGACGACCAGGACCACGCCGAGCAGGCGGGCCGCCTTGGCGTCGCGGCTCACGTCGCCGCCGTGCAGCGCGGCGAGCAGCACGGCGCCGATCGTGGCGCACAGGAGTGCGATCGCAAGCTGCCGGCCAGGCCGGCTCCGTGACGTCCACACCTCCATGGTCACCACGACATCCTACCTCGGGTCGAACCTTCCGGCGCCGGCGCTCGCGCCCGGGGCGCGTCTCGACGTCGTGGCGCGTATACTCCACTCCAGGTTTCTCAGGCAGGTAGCGCCCGGGGGGGAGCATGGAGGATCGGCTCGCTCGCGTCGAGGCGAGGCTCGAGGATCTCGCGCAAGCCGTTGACGACGTCGCGCGCCGGCTCGCCGCGCTCGAAGACGCCGCGGGTCGCCACGCCGCGGTCGCGCCGTCTGCCGAGCCGGAGGGGTTCGCCGAGATGCCGCCTCCGATCACGGCGGCGAGCGCGGCGACGGCGCTGTCGTTGCTCGGCCGCTTCTTCCTGGTGCTGGGCGGCGCTTGGCTGTTGCGCGCGCTCACCGACGCGGGCACGCTGCCGCTCGCCGCCGGCATCACGGCCGGCCTGATGTACGCCGGGGCGTGGGTCGTGCTCGCGGACCGGGCGGGTGCGGCCGGAAAGCGCTGGAGCGCCGAGGTGCACGGGGTGACGGCGACGATCATCGCGTTCCCGCTGGTGTGGGAGGCGGCGACGAAGTTCAAGGTGGCGAGTGCGCCGGTGGCGGCCGCCGGGCTCGCGGTGATCGTGGCGGGCGCCCTCGTCGTCTCGGCGCGGCGCCTGCTGCCGGCGTTCGCGTGGGCCGCGACGGTGGCCGGGCTGCTCACCGCGCTGGCGCTCGCGGTGGCGACGCGGGCGGTCACGGTGTTCGCGGTGTTGTTGGTTGCGGTCGGCATCGCCACGGTGTGGCTCGCGTACGCGCGCCGCTGGTTCGGGCTGAGTTGGACGGCGGCGATCGTGGCCGACCTGGTCGTGGCCGAGGCGGTCGCGCTGGTGACGCGCGCCGGCGGGCCGCCCGAGGTGTACCACGGGCTCTCGACCGGGGCGGTCGAGACGGTGGCGCTCGGCCTGCTCGTCGCCTACCTGGCCACGTTCGCGGTGCGGACGCTGCTGCGCCGCCGCGACGCGAGCGTCTTCGAGGCGGTGCAAACGGTCGCGGCGCTGCTCGTCGGCCTCGGCGGCGCCGCTGCGGTGGCGCACACGACCGGCTCGGGAGGGATCGCGCTCGGGATCGCGGCGCTGGTCACCGGCGTCGCCTGCTACCTGATCGCCGAGGCGGGGGCGGCGGGCGGCGTGGGCCACGGCGTCAACTACGTCTTCTACAGCACGCTGGCGCTCGTGCTGGTGCTGGCGGGCTCCGGCCTGCTGGTGACGGCCGCGACGCTCGCGGCGGTGTGGGGTGCGCTCGCCGTGGCCGGCGCCGTGCTCGGCTGCCGGTTGGACCGCCTGGTGATGCGGGCGCACGCGGCCGTGTACGCCATCGCCGCGGGCGGGGTGTCGGGCATGCTGGCGGCCGCGGTCGCGGCGTTCGCGGCAGCGCCGGCCGCGGGCGGGTTGCCGCCGGCCGCGTGGGTCGCGCTGCTGGCGGCGGCCGGCGGCTACGCTGCGCTCGCCGCGCTCGCGCCGCGAGGCGAGGTGCCGTGGGCGGCGCGGCTGCCGGAGCTGGCGGTCGCCGTCGTCGCCGCGCTCGGGATCGGGGCGGCGGTGGTGCTCGCGGGCGCCGGCCTGCTGCCGGTGCACGACGGCGCGCCGGAGCCCGGCGCGCTGGCAACGCTGCGCAGCGCGGTGCTCGCCCTCACCGCGCTCGGCCTCGCCGCCGCCGGCCGCCGGGCCGGTCGGGTCGAGCTCGCCTGGCTCGTCTACCCGGTCCTCGCCCTGGGCGGATTGAAGCTGCTGGTGCAGGACCTGCCGCAGGGACGCCCGGCGACGCTCGTGCTCTCGTTCGCGGTGTACGGGACCGCGCTCATCCTGGCGCCGCGGCTGCTGCGGCGTCCGCCGCCGGCCGCCGGCTGAAGGCCCGCCGCTGTGCTTGCCCGACGGGGCTAAGATTAGAAGCACGAGGCCGTGATCCGAACGATCGCGTGGAGGACGTCATGAAGCACCTTCTCGTGTGTTCCGCCGCGATCCTGGCGGCGGCGTGCGCGACGCCGCGTGGTCCCGGAACTGCCGGGGCACCGCCGCGGGCGAGGACCGCCGGGGCGTCGTCCGGCCTCGAGGCGGTGCTGCACGGCCGGGTCGCCGAGCCGCCGCAGCAGTGCGTCGAGCAGCGCCTGCTCGGCGGCAACCGGTCGTTCGGCGGCGTCATCGTGTTCGGCGACAGCACCAGCGAGGTGGTGTACGTGAACCGGCCGCCGGTCCCGTGCCCCGCTCTCGGCGCCGGGCGCGCGCTCGAGACCCGGACGGTCTCGGACAGGCTGTGCCGCGGCGACGTCGTCACGGTGTTCGACCCGGTGAGCGGCATGCAGGTCGGCGCCTGCGCCCTCGGCGAGTTCACGCCGTACCGCCGCGCCCGCTAACGCCGAACCCTGGCCGGTCCGGCCGCGCGCCGATATACTGCCCCCCGTCGTTCCTGAAGGGGGGCTCCGATGCGAGGGTTGCGGCTGTTCGGCGTGGGGGTGGCGGCGGTGGTCGCGCTCGGCTCCGGACCGGTGAGCGAGCCGGGGCTGGCGGGGTTCTCGGACGCGGCGGCCCGGGTCGAGCGCGAGTGGGAGGCGAAGTTCCGCGCGATCCCGGACCCGGCGCGGCTGCGCGCCGACGTGCAACGGCTCTCCGCGCGGCCGCACGCGGTCGGCTCCGCGTACGACAAGGACAACGCCGAGTGGATCCTGGCGCAGTTCAAGGCGGCCGGGCTCGACGCCCACATCGAGACGTTCGACGTGCTGTTCCCGACGCCGATCGAGCGCCGCCTGGAGATGACCGCGCCGACGACGTTCGTCGCCACGCTGCAAGAGCCACCGGTCGCCGTCGACCCGACGTCGGCTCAGACGAGCGAGCAGCTCCCGACGTACAACGCCTACTCCGTCGACGGCGACGTGGCCGGCCCGCTCGTCTACGTCAACTACGGCGTCCCCGAGGACTACGACCGCCTCGAGCGCCTCGGTGTCTCGGTCAAGGGCGCGGTGGTGATCGCCCGCTACGGGCACTCGTGGCGCGGGATCAAGCCGAAGGTCGCCGCCGAGCACGGCGCGGTCGGGTGCATCATCTATTCCGACCCGCGCGACGACGGCTACTTCGAGGGCGAGACGTTTCCCGCCGGCCCGTTCCGTCCGGACGAGGGCGTGCAGCGCGGCAGCGTGATGGACACCTACTACGTGGGCGACCCGCTGACCCCGGGTTGGGGCGCCACGAAGGACGCCAAGCGCCTGCCGCTCAAGGACGTCACCGTGATCACGAAGATCCCCGTGCTGCCGATCTCGTACGGCGACGCGAAGCCGCTGCTGGCGGCGCTTTCCGGCCCGATGGCGCCGGAAGCGTGGCGCGGCGCGCTGCCGTTCGCGTACCACGTCGGCCCCGGCGCGGCGCGGGTCCACCTCGTGGTCAAGTCCGACTGGAGCCTGAAGCCGATCCACGACGTGATCGCGACGATCCCCGGCTCGACGTTCCCCGACGAGTGGGTGATCCGCGGCAACCACCACGACGCCTGGGTCAACGGCGCCGAGGACCCGGTGTCCGGCCAGGCCGCGTTGCTCGAGGAAGCGCGCGCCTACGGCGAGCTGCTGAAGCAAGGGTGGCGGCCGAAGCGCACGATCGTCTACTGCGCCTGGGACGGCGAGGAGCCGGGCCTGCTCGGCTCCACCGAATGGGCCGAGACGCACGCCGCCGAACTGTCGCGGCACGCGGTGGCCTACCTCAACTCCGACTCGAACGGTCGCGGCTACCTCTCGATGAGCGGCTCGCACACGCTTGAGGCGTTCTACAACGACGTCGCCCGCGACGTCACCGACCCCGAGTCAGGGGTGTCGGTATGGAAGCGGTTGTGGGCGCACCGGATCGAGAAGGCGAAAACGGCCGCGGAGCGCAAAGAGATCCGGGAGCGCCCCGACCTGCGCATCGGCGCGCTGGGGTTCGGCTCCGACTACACGGTGTTCCTCGACCGTCTCGGCATCCCCTGCCTGTCGCTCGGGTTCGGCGGCGAGGACGAAGGCGGGATCTACCACTCGATCTACGACGACTTTTACTGGTACACGCACTTCGGCGACACCACGTTCGTCTACGGGCGCGCGCTGGCGCAGACCACCGGCACCGCGGTGATGCGCCTGGCGGACGCCGAGCTACTGCCGTACCGGTTCACCAACCTCGCCGACACCGTCGACCGCTACCTCGGCCAGCTCAAGAAGCTGCTCGCCAGCGAGCGGGACGAGGCGCGCGAGCGCAACCTCGAGCTCAAGGAGGGCGTCTTCACGGCGACCGTGGACCCGCGGGCGCCGCTGCTGCCGCCGCCGGCCGAGACGGTGCCGCCGCACCTCGACTTCGCGCCGCTTGAGAACGCCGCCGAGACGCTGGCCGGGAGCGCCGAGCGCTACGACGCGGCGGTGGCCAAGGCGCGCGCCGACGGCGGCGCCGCGCTCGCCGGCACCGGCATCGCGGCGGTCGACGCGGCGCTGATGGGTGTCGAGCGCGCGCTGCTCGACCCGGCCGGGTTGCCGGGGCGCCCGTGGTTCGAGAACGCCCTCTACGCGCCGGGCATGTACACCGGCTACGGCGTCAAGACCGTGCCGATGGTGCGCGAGCCGATCGAGCAGCGGCAGTGGGCCGAGGCCAACGACGGGATCGTGCGCACCGCGAAGGCGCTCACCGCGGCGGCTGCGGCGATCGACCGGGCGACGGCCGCGCTGGAGAAGGCGGCGCCGTAGCGGCCGCCGCCCGCACCGTCGCCCGCCGGATGACGTCGAGGCGGGGGAAGTGGCGCTCGAGGTAGCGCTCGCCGCGCTCGAACAGCGGCCCCTGCCGGCCGGCGCGGATGCCGCCGCCTGCGGCCTCGCCGTACTCGGCGTCGAGCGCGTCGGCCACGTCCATCCCGGCGACGACGGCGCCGAACGGCGCGAACCCCTCGGCGTCGAGGGTCGCCGCGTTGTCGCCCAGGTTGATGAACACCTGCGTCGTGCGGCCGTTCGGGACCGCGAAGGCGAACGCCACCGTGCCGCGCGCGTTCGCGACGCGGCGCGGGTCGTCGGGGAAGGTCCGCGTCCGCCAGGCGTTCGCGACGCGGGGGTCGCCGTTGATACCGAACTGCGCCCAGCGCCCGCCGACGACGCGGAAGAAGCGGTTGCCGTCGTAGTAGCCGGTGCGCACCAGGTTGTAGAAGCGCTCGGCGCCGCGCGGCGCCCAGTCGCGGTGCACCGCGATCACGATCACGCCCTTGCTCGTCTCGAGGCGCACGTCGAACCGCTCCGGCGCCGGGCGGTTGAGCACCGGCGCGTCGGGGTGGAGGAGCAACGAGCGGGGGACCGGGGAGCCCGCTTCGAGCCGCGACGGGACGCCGGCGCTCGCGACGAGCAGGAGTGCGCCCGCGAGGGCGAGCAGCGGTCCCGGCGCCGGGCTCACCGCCGCCTCACGGGCGCCGCGATTCCTGCAGCAACCGCACGAGGTACCGCTCCCAGAGCACGGCCTTGGTGTGGCTGCCGTGGCCGACGGTCTGGTCGCTGGCGGGGATCACGACCGCCTCGCCGTGCTTGACCCGCGTGATCTCGCGCTCGAGGACGCCCAGTTCCGGCGGGTTGATCAGGTCGTCGGCGGAGTTGACGGCGAGCAGCGGCGCCTCGATCTTCCCCAGCTCCGGCCCGGGGTCGTAGTCGCGCGAGGCGGCGACGGCGTAGAGCACGTCGTTGGCGTCCATCGTCGCCATCGCGTGGGCGACGTAGCGGTCGAGCAGCTCGTCGGACTTCGCCAGCGTCGGCGCCTCGCGCATGCGCAGCACCGAGTTGCTGCTCACGAGGTAGAGCATCTCCGCCGCGACCCGCAGGCCCGCAGGCTGACTCTTGTAGTCCCCGCCCTGCCAGTCGGGGCAACCGCGGATCGCGTCGATGATGACGCGCCGCCAGACGCGGTTGCGCCCCGAGATCTGGGTCGGCAGGCTCGCGAGCGGCATGAGCGCGTCCATGAACTCCGGGTGGACCTCGCCCCACAGCCAGGTGTGCATCCCGCCCATCGAGGTGCCCATCACCAACCGGAGGTGGTTCACGTGCAGCCCCTCCGTCAGGAGGCGGTATTGCGCCTCGACCATGTCGAGGTAGCCGTACTCCGGGAAGCGCGCGCGCAGGCCGTCGCTCGGCTTGCTCGAGCGCCCGTGGCCGAGGTTGTCCGGGATGACCAGGTAGTAGCGGGTCGCGTCGAGCGGTTGGCCCTGGCCGAACAGCTCGCCGGCGAAGATCGGTTGCAGGAACTGCGCGCTGCTCCCGGTGGTGCCGTGCAGGATCAGCACCGCGTTGCGCACGACGCCGGCGGCGTCGCGCCTCGGCGTGCCCAGCGTGACGTAGTGCATCCGTACCGGCATCACGGCGCCGGAGCGGAAGTGGAACTCCTGCAGCACGAAGTCGCCCGCCACCGGAGCGGTGTGCTCGGCAGCGCGCGCGACCGCCGCGGCCAGCGCGAGCGCAACAATCATCGCGGCGCGCGTCGCTTTGGAACGGTTCGTTTTCGTCATCGAACGGCCCGGGGCCCTTCTTCCCATGCCCCACCCAATCGTGCGGGCTCGTGGATGGACATGGATGGCACATCGACTCCGGCGCCATCATAGGCGCGGCAGCGACTCGGTCAAGTGGGCCGGGCGCAAGAGGGGAGGTCGGCGGCTCACGTATGATGCCGCAGGGGACGGCGATGAAGGTGCCCATGCGGGCCGTTGCCGGGACGGTGGGGGCGATGGAGCGGACGGCAAGGCGTGTCGTGCTGGTCGGCGCCGGTCACGCGCACCTCTACGTGGCGGCGCATGCGCGGGAGCTGGTCGCGGCCGGCCTCGAGGTGACCCTCGTCGACCCGGACCGGTTCTGGTACTCGGGGCTTGCCACCGGCATGCTCGGCGGCAGCTACGACGCCGCCGACGACCAAGTGGACGCAGGCCGGTTGATCGAGAGCCGCGGCGGCCGCTTCCTACGCGATCGGGTCGTCGGCCTCGACCGCGACCGACGGGCGGTCACCCTGGAGTCCGGCGGGCGGCTCGACTTCGACGCCGTCTCGCTGAACGTCGGCAGCGAGGTGTCGCTCGCGCACGTTCCGGGAGCGGAGGCCTACGCATGGCCGGTGAAGCCGACGAGCAACCTCTGGCGCCTTCGCCGCACCCTCGAGGAAAGGTTTCAGGAGGGGGCGACGTTGCGGGTGGTGGTGGCGGGCGGGGGTGCGAGCGGGTGCGAGGTCGCGGCCAATATCGAGGCGCTTGCGCGGCGGCGGGGGGCGCGGCTCGAGCTGGCGTTGATCTCGCGCAGCGACCGCCTGCTCCGGCGGCACCCCGAGCGCGCGTCGCGGCAGGTGACCGCCGAGCTGCGGCGGCGCCGGATCATGGTGTCGCTCGGCTGCGCCGTCGACGAGGCGACGCCCGGCCGCGTGATCTGCTCCGACGGCCGCCGGCCGGAGTTCGACCTCCTCGTGGTGGCCACCGGCCTGCAGGCGCCGCGGGTCATCGCCAGCGCCGGCGTCTCGCTCGGCGAGAAGCGGGGGGTGCTCATCGGCGCCACGCTGCAATCGGTGGACGACCCGAGAGTGTTCGCGGTGGGCGACTGCGCCGACCTGCGCGGGCATCCGCTCGAGCGCTTCGGCGTCTTCGCCGTTCGCCAGTCGCCGATCCTCCTCCACAACCTGGGGGCGGTTCTCAACGGCGGGACGCTGCAGGAGTTCCGTCCCCAGCGCCGCTGGCTGAGCATCCTCAACCTCGGGGCGGGCCGGGGGTTGGCACTGTGGGGGCGCTGGTCGTGGCGGGGGCGGATCGCGCTCCTGCTCAAGGATCGGATCGACCGTCGCTTCCTGGCGCGGTACAAGGCGACCTGAGCCCGCCGGCCGGGGCCTCTGTAACGGATCGCGGTCAGGGGAGACACACAGGCAGGGCGTGCGGCGGCAAGGCGTACACGACGGCGCGCCCGTTGGGGGGGGCATGCGACCGATCACCGAGGACAGCGTGCTGCACGTTCCCGACCTCGCGCGGTACGAGGTCGCCGGCGCCACCGTCGTGCTCGACCCGGAGGGCCCGAACTGGGCCGCCCTCGAGCACCGCGCCGTGCCGTTGCTCGACCGCCTCGACGGCGCGACCACGGTCGGACGGATCGTCGCCGACTACGCGGCAGAGCACGGTCTGGAGGCGGGCAAGGCGTGGCTGCACGTGCACGACTTCGTTCGCGAGCTGCGCCGCGCCGGTCTCGCCGCCCACGAGCCGTTCGCGCGGCCCCTGTACCCGGGCCGCCTCGCGTTCGGGGAGCCCGGCGCGCTGGCGGAGCTGTGGGTCCACACGAACAACTCGTGCAACCTGGCGTGCGCGCACTGCCTCGTCTCCTCGGGGCCGGCCGGCTTGCGCGGCCTACCCACCGCGACGCTGCTGGCGGCCATCGACGAGGCCGCCGCGCTCGGTGTGCGGCGCTTCTACTTCACCGGCGGGGAGCCGTTCGTGCGCCCGGACGTGTACGAGCTGATCGCGCGCGTCATGGCGGCGCCGGGGGCCGAGCTGATCGTGCTCACCAACGCCACGCTGTTCTCGGGACCGAGGGGCGAGCGCCTCGGGGAGCTCGACCGCGAGCGGGTGAAGTTCCAGGTGTCGTTGGACGGGGCGCGGCCCGAGACGAACGACCCGGTCCGCGGGCAGGGGACGTTCGCGGCGGCGCTGACGGGCGTCCGTGCGCTGAGCGAGCTGGGGTTCGCGGTCTCGCTCACGACCGTCGTGGGCGGCGAGAACCTCGCCGAGCTGCCGCGGCTGCCGGCGATCGCCCGGGAGCACGGCGCGCGCTCGCAGCACCTGATGTGGCCGCACCGGCGCGGCCGCGCCGCCGCCTCGGACAACGGTTTCTTCCCCGACGTGCCGCGCATCGCCGCGGCGGTGCTTGCGACCGCCGACGCCGCGGTGGTCGCGGGCGTCGAGCTTGACAACCTCGAGGTGGTCCGCCGGCGGGTGGACGGGCCGCGCGGGGTGAAGTACGACCTCGGCAACGCCGGCTGGGACTCGCTCTGCCTGTTCGCCGACGGGACGGTGTACCCCTCCGCGGCGCTCGCTGGCCTCGGCCGCGTGGCGTGCGGGCGGTTCCCGGACCGGCCGCTCGCCGAGATCTTCCGCGCCTCGGAGGTGCTGCGAGCGTTCCGGCGGGCCTCGCTCGTCGGGCGGCCCTCGGTGGCGCTCGACCCGCTCCGCTTCCTCACCGGCGGCGGCGACATCGAGCACGCGTACGTCTTCTCCGCCGGCGAGGACGGCGCTGCGGCGCCGCTCGAGGCGCATCTGGCGGCGCCCGACCCCTACTACCCGATCCAGACGGCGCTGGTGCACCGCGTCTGGGAGGAGCTCGTCGGGGAAGCCACGGCGGCCGTGAACCGCCGCTCCGGCTACACCGTGCCGCGGGTGCTGCGGGCGATGGGCGAGACGGCCATCGTGTGCGGCGGCGCCGACGGGTTGCTGGCCGAGCGCGAGGTGCTGACCCTGCACTCGAACTGCGTGCTGTCGTTCGACGTGGACAAGCCGCGGGCGTTGGTGCGCCAGTTCTACGGCGACGCGGCCGAGACGCCGAAGGCGGACCTCTGTTGCCCGACGACGTTCGATGCCGACGAGATCGCCCACATCCCGCGCGACGTCGTCGAGCGCTTCTACGGCTGCGGCTCGCCGGTGGCGGCGGCCCGGCCCGCCCCCGGCGAGGTCTACGTGGACCTCGGCTCCGGCGCCGGCATCGACGTCTTCATCGCCGCCAAGAAGGTCGGCCCGGGGGGACGCGCCATCGGCGTCGACATGACCGCCGAGATGCTCACGGTGGCGCGCGAGAACCAACCGCTGGTGGCCGCGACCCTCGGGTACGATGCGGTGGAGTTCCGCGAGGGGTTCCTCGAGTCGCCCCCGGTGGCGGACGCCGGCGCGGATGTCGTCACGTCGAACTGCGTCGTCAACCTGTCGCCGGACAAGGGGAAGGTCTTCCGCGAGATCTGGCGGATGCTGAAGAACGGCGGCCGGGCGGTGATCGCCGACATCGTCGCCGACCGTGAGATCCCGCCGGGGCTCAAGACCAACCCCGAGCTGTGGGGCGAATGCACGGTCGGGGCTCTCACCGAGGAGGGGTTCCTCGCCGAGCTGGAGAAGGCCGGCTTCTGGGGGATCGAGATCCTGAAGAGGCGCTACTGGAAGAGCATCGAGGGGTACCCGTTCTTCTCGGTCACGGTGCGCGGGTTCAAGCTGGAGAAGAGCCCGAGCTGCCAGTACGTCGGCCAGCGGGCCGTCTACCGCGGGCCGATGAAGGCCGTGATCGACGAGGAGGGGCACACGTTCCCTCGCGGCGTCGCGGTCGAGATCTGCACCGACACGGCGGTCAAGCTCGCGTCGCCGGCGTACGCGGGGAGCTTCACGGTGCTGGCGCCGGGCGAGGACAGCGCCGACTTCGAGTCGGCGCGCTGCTGCGCCGCGGGTGAAGGATGCTGCTGAAGATGGCCGGCGCGCCCCTCGTCGGACAAGCCGGTGCGGCGCATGCCCTTCGAGATAACTCTCGCGGCGCCGGCGCCGGCCGTCGTTGCGACCGTGCCGGGCGCCACGACGAGGCTCGAGAAGGAAGGAGACCGCTGACGTGAAGACGTTCGCCGAGATCGAGAGAGACTTCATCCGCGCTCGCGTCGAGCCCGCGTTCGACTGGGTGCGGCACGACCGCCCATCGCCGGTCAACCCGATGCGGCGGCCCATCCGCGAGGCGACGGTGGCGCTGGTGGTCACGGCGGGCGCGCACCTCGCCGCCGAGCAGCCACCGTTCGCCCGCCGCAGGGAGGGCGACGCGTCGTTCCGCGAGCTTCCGGGCGACGTGGAGCTGTCGCGGCTGGCGCTGTCGCACGCCGGCTATGACACGGCGCGCGCCGCGGCCGACGTCAACGTGGTGTTCCCACTCGATCGCCTGCGCGAGCTGGCCGCCCGCGGCCGGATCGGCGGCGTCGCGCCGCGCCAGTACAGCTTCATGGGTTACTGCCTCGAGGCCGACCTGTTGCGCGACAACGCCCGCGAGGTCGCGAGGCGCCTGACCGCGGACCAGGTGGACCTGGCGCTGCTCGTCCCCGCTTGACCGGTGTGCAACCAGTCCGTGGGACTGGTCCAGCGCGAGCTCGACGCGGCCGGCCTGCCGACGGTCTCGCTCACCCTCGCCGCCAGCATCACGCGGCTGATCAGGCCGTCGCGGGCACTGCTCATCGAGCACCCGTTCGGCCTGACCATGGGCGACCTGCACGACCCCGAACGCCACCTCGCGGTGCTCGAGGCGATGCTCGCTGCCACGGAGCACATCGCCGAGGCGGGTACGATCGCGGCGCTGCCGTTCGAGTGGACCAAGGACGACCTGCGCGCGCGCCAGCTGCGCAAGGAGGCGCGATAGCCTCCGCCGCCCCGCCTGCACCGCCGCCGGTTGCGGGGGCTACGTCGCGCAGCAGGACAGCTTCGCGACGTCCTTCCCGAACGACAGCGCCGCGAGCTTGACCGCCTCGGAGAGCGTCAAGTAGGGATGGAGCGTCTCGGCGAGCTCGTTGACCGTGATGCCATGGCGGATCGCCAGGACGAGCTCCATGAGCAACTCGCCGCCCTCGGGGGCGAGGATGCGGGCGCCAAGGAGCCGGTCGCTGGCGGGATCACGGATGAGCGTGACGAAGCCGCGCGTGTCGCGCGCCGCGAGCGCCCGCGGCACCGCCTCCATCGGGAGGACGGCGACCTCGGCCTCCAAACCGGCGGCCTCGGCCTGGCGCTCGTCCAGGCCGACCCCGGCCACCTGCGGATCGGTGAAGATCACCCACGGCACGGCCCGGAGGTCCCGTGCCTTGGCCGCCCCGGTGAGGGCGTTCTCGGCCGCGAGCTTGCCCTCGGCCGCCGCGGTGTAGACGAACATCGGCTCGCCGATCACGTCGCCCGCGCCGTAGATGCTGGGCACGTTGGTGGCGAGCGTGTCGTCCACGGTGACGAAGCCGCGCCCGTCCGTCGCGACCCCGATCCCCTCGAGGCCCAGCGCCTCGGTGTTGGGCGCGCGGCCGGTCGCCAGGAGGATGTGGCGCGCCCGGAAGACGCGCGCCGTGCCTCCGACCGTGGCGTGCACGGCGACCCCGTCACCGTCCCGCTCGACGCGGGCGACCGCGACGCCGGTCTCGATGGCGATCCCCTCGGCGCGCAGGTAGCCGGCGAGGGCCTCCGTGATCTCCGGGCTCTCGCTCGGCAGGATGCGGTCGGAACGCTGCAAGATGGTGACGCGGCTGCCCAACCGCGCGAACATCTGCGCGGTCTCCAGGGCGATGTAGCGGCCGCCGAGCACGATCAGCGACTCCGGCAGGCTCTCGAGCTCGAACGCGGTCTCGTTGGTCAGGAACCCCGCCTCGACGAGACCCGGGATGGCGGGCACGGCGGGCCGGGCGCCGGTGGCGATGAGGAAGGCGTCGCCGGTCAGCCGCTCGCCGTTGACGGTCACCTCGTGCGGCCCGGTGAAGCGGGCGCGGCCCGTGACGATCCGCACGCCGGGCAGATCGGCCACCACGTCGAGGTACTTGTGCTGGCGCAGCCCGCCGACGAGGGCGCGCTTCTGCTCGATGACGGCGCGGAAGTCGGTAAGGCGGCCGGACACCGCGATGCCCGTGAACGGCACCCCGGTGGCGCGGTGGAGCGCCTCGGCGGCGCGGATCAGCGTCTTGGACGGGACGCACCCGACGTTGACGCAGGTGCCGCCGATGGGCAGCCCGTCGTTGACCATGACGACGTCCGCGCCGAGCTCGCTGGCGCGGATGGCGGCCGCGAAGGCGGCCGAGCCGCCCCCCACGATGACGAGGCGTTGCTTTTCTGGTTGTGGGAGAGCACAGCAGTCGGACATCAGTCGCCTCCTTGCTTGTCCGGCACCACCTGGGCGGGATACCCCACGGCGGTGGTGGCCGCTGTGAGCTGGTCCGCGTTTGCGTGGGCGGGGTCGAAGGTCACCACCGCGCGGGGCGGCTCGAGCGTCACCTCGGCGCCGACGACGCCGCGCACGCCGGTCAGAGCCTTGGTCACGGTGGCCACGCAGGCGCTGCAGGTCATGTTGTGCACGGCGAGCGTCACGCGGGCGGTCGGTGCCGGCGGCGAAGGCGACGTCGTGCTCGCCACCAGGCGCGGCGCCGCGTACGGCAGCACGAGGAGCACGACCACGAGCGCCGCGACCACCCAGAGGCCGACCCTCATCCCGCGCCGCGCCGCGGGTACGGCACACGCGCTGCCGGGCGCGCACGCCTCGGCTTTGGGCTTGCGGTACTCGCGGTAGAAGGCGAAGCCCAGCAGGCCCACCGTGGCGGCGATGAAGAGCGGCCGGTACGGCTCGAGCGCCGAGAGCCCACCGATCCAGGCGCCGGTGGCGCCGAGCATCACGAGGAGCAGCGGCCCGAGGCAACAGACCGACGCCGCAAGCGCCCCCGCCACCGCGCCGGCAAGGCCCAACTTCGTGGCCCGTCGCTCTGATGTGCCTGGGCTCTTCTCGTTCCTCTCCATCGTGCCCCCCTGAGGGGCTGGAACGTGCGGCCCCCGAACCCGTGTCTCGCGAGATGACGCTCCGTTACAGGCGCCACGCGAAGTACCGCCTGAGGAGCTTCGCCCGGCCCGGCGTCAGGCGGGTGCGGTTGTAGGCGTCGCCGACCTTGCGGATCGCCTCCGCCTGGGTCGGGTAGGGGTGGATCACCGAGGCGAGCGTGCCGAGGCCGATCTTGCCCACCATGGCGGTGGTCAGCTCCGAGATCATGTCGCCGGCGTGGTGCGCGACCACGGTGGCGCCGACGATCTCGTCGGTCCCTTTCTTCACGTGGACCTTGACGAACCCCTCGACCTCGCCGTCTGTGATGGCGCGGTCCACGTCAGCCATGGCGACCGTGAACGTCGTGACCTCGATGCCCTTGGCGGCGGCGTCGCGCTCGTACAGGCCGACGTGGGCGATCTCGGGGTCGGTATAGGTGCACCACGGGATCGTCAACCGGCTCGCCCGCTTCTTGCCGGCCAGGCCGAAGAACGCGTTCTGGATCACGGCGCGGGCCATGAAGTCGGCGGCGTGGGTGAACTTGTACGGCGAGCAGATATCGCCGGCGGCGAAGATACGAGGGCTCGAGGTCTGGAGGAAATCGTTGACCTCGACGCCGTGCCGGCCGTAACGGACGCCGGCGGCTTCGAGACCGAGGCCCTCGACGTTGGGCGCGCGGCCGACGCCGACCAGGATCGCATCGGCTTCGAGCGTCACGCTCTGGCCGGCCACCTCCAGGTGAAGCACCTTCACGGGGCCTTTCGTCTCGACCCGCTTGAGCGCGGTCTTGAGGCGGACGTCCACGCCATCGCGCGCGAAGGCGGCGAGCAGGACGGCGACGGCATCGGCGTCCTCCCGGGGGAGGAAGTGCTCCCCCTGCTCGATGATGGTGACCTCGGTGCCGAGGCGAGCGAACGTCTGCGCCAACTCGCAGCCGATCGGCCCGCCGCCGAGGACGGC
Organism: Acidobacteriota bacterium; assembly: GCA_021818005.1. GTDB lineage: Bacteria > Acidobacteriota > Thermoanaerobaculia > Thermoanaerobaculales > Thermoanaerobaculaceae > RBG-13-68-16. The sequence continues at coordinate 16,784 of JAKAFI010000009.1, forward strand.
GAGGCGGGCGGGTTGCTCGGTGAGGTTGAAGATCGTCTCGTTGGTGAAGAGCCCAGCCTCGGCGAGGCCCGGCACCGACGGCACCACGGCGCGGGCGCCGGTGGCGATGACGGCGCGCCCGAAGCGGAGCGTGGCGCCGCCGACCTCGACCGTGTCCTTGCCGACGAAACGCCCGTCGCCGAGGAAGATGTCGACCCCGTACTCGTCACGGAACCGGCGGGCGGAGTCGTGCGGGCTGATCTGCGCGCGGATGCCGCGCACCCGCTCCATGATCGCCGGAAAGTCCACCCGAGCGCCTGCCGGCACCTGCACACCGAACCGCTCCGCATCGCGGACATCGGCCAGCGCCCGCGCCGAGCGGATGATCGTCTTGGACGGCACGCAGCCGACGTTGAGGCAATCGCCGCCCATCAGGTGCCGTTCGACGAGCGCGACCTTCGCGCCGAGCCCGGCGGCCCCGGCGGCGCTCACGAGCCCTGCGGTCCCGGCGCCGACCACGACGAGGTTGTAGCGCTCCGCCGGTGCCGGGTTGACCCAGTCGGGCGGGTGCACGTTGGCGAGGAGCGTCAGGTTGTGCTCGTCGCGGGGGGTGACTTCGGGCAACGCATTCATGGTTCGTTCTCCTCGTTCGTCGAAACGGCGGGGGCCTTCAGGGCGTGGCGTGCCCGCCTCACGACGAAGAACAGGATGACCGCGACGGCACCGACCACGCCGACCAGCGGCCACGGCACGCGGCCCTCGGCCAGCCCTTTCGTCACCGCGTCCGCGCCCACCACATACAGGATGGTCCCCGGCAGCATGCACAGCCACGACCACAGCACGTAGGTGCGGAACGGCACCCGGGTCAGGCCGAAGCCGTAGTTCAGGAGCGTGAACGGGAACAGAGGCACGAGACGGGTGATCGCGACCATGATTGCGCCGTTCTCGTTGGTCATCCGGTCGAGCTTGGCAAACTTCTCGCTGCGAGACAGCCAGCGGGCCACCGAGTCGCGGGCGAACCAGCGGGCCACCGCGAACGCCAGCGCCGCACCGAGGGTCGAAGCGATGCTGACGATACCTACCCCGAGCACCGAGCCGAACATGGCGCCCGCCGCGATCGTCAGCACCGAGCCGGGGATGGCGGCGACCACGGCGAGCGCGTAGAGGGCGATGAAGACCACGGGCCCCCAGGCGCCGAGGCCGAGGATCCAGGTGCGCAGCTCACCGAGTCGGGCCCCGAGGCCGAACACCTTGGCCGCGACGAGCATCGCGATCAGGGCCAGGCCCAGCACAAGTGGCCTTACCCACGGCCTGCCGGCCGACCTGTTGGGATCATGGCCTACAGTCGCGTGATCAGCGTCGAGTTCATCTTCCATGTCCTGTTTCATCCTAATCCTTCCGTGCCTCGTTGAGCGTCCAGTCGTAGTCGAGATAGGTGATCGCGGTCCCGGGGTCCGCGAGCGCGGCCCGCGCGGGCTCGGGCGCATAGCGGGTCAGGAAGGCGCGCACCCCTCCGGTCGCCGCGAAGTCGGAGCCGAACCACTTGAAGATCGACGAGACCGCGACCTTGCCGCTGCCCGGCTCCAGTTGCAGTCCCGCCGGGCTCGCGAGGTAGCGACGGGCCTGGTCGTCGAGCTGCTCGTCGAGCCTCGTGCCGTCGTAGGGTTCGTTGCGCAGGGGCGGACACCCCAGCGCCGCACACACCAGCGCCATGTGGATGCGCGGTTCGTGGAACTGTTTGCGCAACGTCCCGTGCTCGATGTCGTCGAGCGACATCTTCGCGCCCAGGACGACCCAGTCGCGGCGGCTCCAGGCGCCGGAGATCTGGCGGATGCTCGAGGCCGGAAACCGCAGCGCGGAGAAGCCGCTCGCGTGAATCGGGTAGTTGTCGATGATCGTCTTCAGGGTGATGGCGTTGTAGGCGTTGATCCAGAAGGCGATCCGGTCGGCCTCGGGAAGCCTCGCGAGATCGGCCGGGCTGGCCGCGGCCAGGCTGGCGAGAAAGGCGTCGAGCCCCGCCGGGTCGGCCTTGAGCGCCGCGTAGCGCACGTGCCCGTCGGGCGTGACGACGCGCCGGAGCGTCACCGCGTAGGGCTGGAGGTCGACCGTGGTCAGCCCCGCCCCCGAGGCGCTCACCGCCGCTGAGCTCAGAGCGAACACGGTGGCCCACAGGGTGAGATGGATCGCCGGCAGGTGTCGCACGGTGGTTCTCCTTCCATCGGTTCAGTCCGCCGAGCTCGTCGGACGTTACGCGGCTGCCGGGACGTTCGGCCGGCCCCGGGCCCGTGCTCAGCGAGGGACGGTGGGCCCGGCGCCGGAGGGGCGTGCCAGGAAGGCCACAATCCTGGCCAGGACCGCGTTGTTGGCGGGGAGGCGGGCATGCTCCTCGTCCACCCAGTCGACGGGGAAACCTGCTGCGGTTCCCGACGCTGGTGCACCGTCAGGTCCTGTCCGGGTGAATTCGCCCCAGGTGAAGGATGCCGCGGTCACGGTTCCGTCTCCAGGCGCAGCGGGCAGCGCCCGCCGGCCTCCTCCCCACGAGGTGGAGCCGAAGGCGAGCCGCCATCCGTGGGGCGTCGCCCGCAGCTCGGCCGCGTCGAGGGTCGCGCGCGAGGCGCTGCCGATGAGGTAAACCTCGACCGGAGGCGGAGCGGTGGCAAATGGCGCCAGGGCGTACTGCAGACGCTGGGCGCGTTTGAGCGCAGCCGCGACGAAGCGGACGATCTGGCTGGAGATCTCTTCGCTCCGCGCCTGCCAGTTCGCGGGGAAGAGCAGCTTGCACTCGTGCAGGAAGCCGCGTCGCGAAGGCCGGGAGAAGACGCCGAGACCATAGCGCTGCCACGTTTCCAGATCGAACAGGTCGAGACCGGCCGAGCGACCGTTCGGGTCGACGAGGCGGACGGTGGCGCCGGCGGGCAGCAGCTCATAGATGGCGGGCATGGTGAAGGTCACGAGGTTGCTGACGCGACGGAACCCGACGCGATAGCCTTCGTGAAGATAGCGTAGCGCCTCGAGTGATCCCTCGTTCGGCGTTCCGAGCAGGATCAGCCGCCGGACGTTGGCGGCGCCGGCGTAGCTCGGCGGGGGCAGAGGGTCACGGTCGAGCACGTCCTCGTCGCCGTAGAGCAGGTAGTACTCCGCGACGAGTCCCCCCATGCTGTGCGCCACGATGTCCACCTTCATCCTCGGGTCGCCCGTGTTGGCCTGGATCTCCCGAATCCTGGCCGCAAGCTTCTGGGCGGTCTCGACCAGGTCTCGGCGCCAGTCGTACGCAAAAACCGCTGCGTTCGCATGCAGGCCGCAGCTCTGGATGGGGCCGGGGCGGTAGCCGCAGACCGCAAGCGCTTCGAGCAGCCGGCGGTAGACCTTCACCTCCGCGATGTGCGGGATGATCGTGAAGCTGTCCATGATTGTCGTGGGCACGAGGTGGTCGGTATCCGTGCGGAAGTTGGTGGACTCGAAGGGAAGCTCAAGGCCGTCGAACCCGCCGGTGGACGGCTGCACGAGGCTCTGGTGGACGGTGAGCGCCCGCAGGTCGAAGATCTTGCCCCACACGATGCGCCCGTTGCGGGAATCCTCGAGCTTCGAGCCCAGGATGCCGGGGATGATCACCACGGGGTGGGCCGCCGCGGTCGCCGGCGGGACCGACACCAGGGGTGCGGGCCGCAGCCCGGTGCAGGCCGCGAGCAATACCACCACCAAGGTCAAGACCGCCGTCTGACGTGGAGGCCCACCTGCGGGCGCCATGGCTCGCGACCTCAGGAGCGGAGCACGGGTAGGGCACATGTGGCGATGAGAAATCCAATGATAAGTATGGCACCCCGCGCGGACCCTGCCGCGGGAGGCGGCGTGCCGCCTCCCCCGGACCCGCACCCGTGGTGTCGTCCGTTGCGACGGACGATGGGGTTGCCAGATGCGACACTCGCCGTCGCGTTCGGGTTAGAACGTGATGACGAGGTATCCATCCGACACCAGGCTCCTGAAGCTCGGATGCCCATCGTGATCGCCGAGCAACTTCACGCCGGCGGCCAGCGTGGCCTGCTTCACGCCGAACGCACCGGCGCAGAACTCGCACGCCCCGGCGACCCTGTCCTTCACCGCGGCGAACAGAGGCGCGGCCTTGTGGTCGGCGCTCGAGAGCTCGCGGACCCACTTGACCCCCGCCCCGTCGAACAGCAGCGTGACCTCGTCACCGGCTTCCTTGAACTCCTTGACCACCTCGAGGGCGTTCACCACGCGGCCGAGGTCTCCATGGGTTTCGGTGTCCGCCAGCACGACGATCGCGACCTTGTTCATTGCCATCTCCTTTCGTCTCTTCCGGGTGAGCATTGCTGTTGATCTTGCCGGGAAGGCGCGCCGCCTCGGCGCTGATCACGCACGTTGTGCAAGCAACCAGCCGCCGTGCAGCCAGCGGCGAAGCAACAGACCCAGCACGAGGCCGAAGACGAGGTGCGCGGCCAGCACGGTCACGATCATGGCCGGCATCTGCACGGCCATGAAGCCGACGCCCATCGCCTTGACCGCGGGGCTGGCGAGGAACCCGAGACCGATGAGTTCGCCGTACGCGGCTGCCCAGGCCAGCGGCTTGCGCCCGAGGAGGACCGCGAAGATGAGGCCGAACGAGGCGCCGTTCCAGAAGTGATACGCGTAGCCGAGGACGTCCGAGACGGTGGACGGCCCCTCCATGAAGCGGTTGGTGAGGAGCACGCCCAGCAGGCGCGGCAGGTCGCCCGGCATGCCGCCGAAGTGAAAGCTCACGCTGCGCACGGCCTCAAGCCCGATCGTGGCGAGCAGCCCGGCGCCGACGCCGGCGCTCATCCGCGCCGCAAGCCGGGCGTGGCCACGCACCCAGGCGAGCACGAACACGACCGCGAGCCCGACCAGCGACGGCAGCAGGAGGCGGACGGCCAGCACCGGCATCGGGGCGAGGCCGGCCTGGGCGATCGGGAAGACGTTCGGAGACACCCCGGCGAACAGCAGCGCCAGGAGCGAGAGGACGACTTCTTCGTTGAGCACGCGTCGCATGGCGATCTCCCATCGAACGAGGGGCGGGTGGGCCGCGAGGGCCCACCCGTTCACCTCCGGCACGCTACATGCCGAGCATCCCGACCATCTTCTGCAGGTTCTCGTCCAGCATCTTGGCGATCATGTCCACCTGGGCGTCGTGGAACGCGCCGAGCTGCTGCGACGGCGGGATGTAGCTGACCACCGTCTGCCCCTGGGCGTCCTTGTAGACGTTGATGCGCACCGGGACGACGAGGCCGACGCCGGGCTCGGCCGAGAACAGCTTCTTGCCGGCGGTGGGGCTGCCCACGAAGATCGTCTCCGACTCGACCGAGAGGCCGGTCATCGCCATCACCTTCCCCTGATGCAGCTCGCCCATCACCATCATGCCGCCGCCCGCCACCAGCTTCTTGAGCTGGCTGACGGCGTCGTTCACGGACCCCTTGACGACCACCTGGACCCCCGGGCCGGCCGGCGTCGCAGCGAGCGCGCTGCCGGCAAATCCGAGCATTCCGGTGAGAGCGATCGCCAGGCCGATGTTGCGTGAGAACCGCGCGTTTCTTGACATGTCGTTTCTCCTTTCGTTGCCGCGCTGCGGTGCTGCCGAGCGCCGCATCCAGTGGCTGTGTCGACCGAGACGCGGTTTCGTTACACGCGGCGCCGGGCGGCCCCCGAGGCGACCCCGGCGCCCGGCCAGCGTTCCCGCGCGACGTCCGGCCTCACGAGCCGTACCCGGGCGTCGCCGTTTGCAGAGGAACAGGCGTCGTCGGGAGCCGCGGTGCGGCGCGAAGGGCCGATGCGCCAGCAAGAGGCTGCACGACTCACGGAAGGCTTCTCGCCCACCGCCATCGCTTCCGTGGAGCGCGCGGTCGGCGCGTGCTCTCTGCGAGACGTGACGCTCGCCCGCAGTGAGCGACATTCCCTGACGACAGCGGCCAACTTGGTATGGAGGGTAGAAGCAGGGTCAGGCGGTGCGGCGCGCCGCGATCAGGCGCGCTTCCAGTTCTTGAAGCGCTCGACCAGCTCGGCCTCGACGTCGGGGGGCGGCGGCGGAGCCGGGAGGTGGCCGAGGAACCGTTGCGTCGCCCTCATCTGCCGCAGGTACTCCCGGCAGTGCCGGCACATCCCGATGTGGAGCTGGAAGCGCAGCCGGTCCCACCGGCTCAGCCGACCCTCGACGTAATCGGTCACGAGCTCGGTGACCTCGCGGCACGCCAGCATCGCGCTCGTCATCTCTCGCGTCTCCCCGTCTCCATCAGCGGCTCCAGCATGGCCCGCAGCCGGGACCGGCCGCGGTGCAGGAGCACCCGCTGGTTGGTCTCGGAGATCCCCAGGATGTTACAGGCTTCGTCGGAAGAGCATCCCTCGACGTCGCGCAGCACGACCACCGCGCGCTGGGCCTCGGGAAGTTCCTCCAGCGCCGCGGCCAGGCGGACCCGGATCTGGGCCGATGCGGCCAGGCGCTCGGGGGTGAGGTCGTCCCAGGGCCGCGGCGGCTGATCCCAGTAGCCGGCGGCGTTGAACCGGGAGGGATCCACGGCCGGCTCGTCGTCCTCGGCCTCGGCGGTCATCTCCGAGAAGAGCAGCGTCCGTGCGTCGCGCACGGCCCGGGTCCGGGCGCGGTTGGCGAGGATGGCGTAGATCCACGACTTCAGCGAGGAGCGCCCCGCGAACCCGTCGAGCCCTTGGAGCACGGCGAGCCATGTCTCCTGGACGACCTCCTCCGCGGTGGCCGGACTCTTCACGAACGTCCGAGCGAAGCGCAGCAAGTGGTCGTGATGGCGCGCGAGCAGGTCGCGAAACGCCGCCTCGTCGCCATCGCGCAGGCGCGTCACGATGTCGTCGTCGGAACCCATCGCCGCGATCTCTGGGCGGGAGTATACAGAGGGCGCCGCGCCGCCGCTACGGCCGGTCACCGGGGCGCACGACCTCCTCAGCTTTCCAGTACGGTTCCAGCTCGATGCCGAGCCCGAGCGCGAGGCGGTTGACGAAGTTGAAGTAGGCGACGACCTGGCACGCGTCGAGGATCGCGCGGTCATCGAACCCCGCCTGCCGCAGCGCCGCGACGTCGCCCTCCCGCACCGACTCGGGCGAGCGGGTGACGAGGTCGGCGTACCGGCACAGCGCCGCGTCGGGTGCGGTCAGGGAGGCGGAGCGCCAGTCCCGCGCCAGCGCCTTCACCTTTTCGCCGTCCTTGGTCAGGGCACGGAGCGCCGCCCCGTGGTGGGTCATTCAATAGTGGCACCGGTTGACGGCGGAGACGACGAGCGCCAGCATCTCGCGCTGCGCGCGGGAAAGCGGCGAGTGCCCGAACATCAGGGTCCGATAGAGCCCCACGTGGGCATCGAGACTTTGAGGGTTGGGGCCGTGGATGCGCAGGATGTGGTCCACGCCGCCGTGGCGGCTGCGGTGGCGTTCGAATGCGTCCACGGTGTCGGGCGGGGCCGTCTTCTCAGCGAGGTACTCGATGTACGCCATGCGTCCCTCCCGCAAGGTCCGGCCTCGTCACCGGTCGGCGTCCGGCAGCCAGGCGAGGGCGACGCGGCGGACGGTGATGTCACGCGAGCCTGGGGTCAGCGGCAGCGGCTCGATCTGGTCGGCGAGCCGCTCGGCCTGCTCGTCCAACAGCTCGATCTCCTGCTGCATCGCCTGCGCGAGGCTCTGCTTCTCCGCTTCGAACGCCGCGATCTGCTGCTCGGACTCGGCGACCTCGGCGCGGGCGCGGTCGGCCATCCGGTCCTGGGTGGCGGTCTGCCGGTAGGTGCTCGCGCCCTTGCGCGCGGCGCCGGCCCAGCCTGAGCGCCGCCCCCCGAGCAGCACGCCGATCCCCTGCAGCAGCGCGTCGCCGACGCCCGTCGCCATGGTGACCGTCTTCTGCCGCTCCCGGCTCGCGAGCTCCTGCCGGTCGCGGGAGAGCTCGAGCTCCTCCCGCCCGAGCCTCTGGTCGAGCTGGCGCAGCTTGCCCTCGTAGCGGGCGCGCACCTTCTCGGCCTTGTCCTGGTGGCCGGCCTTCGCCGCCTCGAGGCAGCGCTCGCGGAACAGCGCGTCGTCCTCCCCGGTCTCCTGCACCAGCTTGAGCGCGCGGTGCCACTTGATCCCGAGCGGCCGCGCGGCGATCTCGCGCACGAAGTCTTTCGCGGCGGCGCGCACCAGCTCGGCCGCGTTGCCCGGCAGCGGCGCGAGCGTCGAGCCCGGGGGCAGGGCGCCATCGAGCGCCGGCAGCTCCCTCTGGGCCAGGCGCTCCCAGTCGACGCCATCGCCGGCAAGCGGGGCGAGCCAGGCGCCGTCGACCTCGCGCTGCAGCGCGGGCGCGGCCTTGCGGTAGAGCACGCGGGCCTCGATGAGGACGGCCGGGCGCAGCGCCTCGCCGGAGCCGAAGAGCTGGTCGATGCCGGGCAGCACCGGCGCCGTCGCGCCTTTGGCCGCCGGCGCTCGGGGAGGAGCGGCCGGCGCCGCGCCGCCGGCCGCGAGCAACGGCTTGAGCTCGGCGAGCGTCAGCGGCCCGCGCAGGTACGACATCGCCCAGCGCGAGGTAATGACCCGCGGCGCGCCGGCGCGCGCGCCGGCGAGCACGAACTGGCGCGGCGCGAGGCCGGCGACGGTGCCGTCGAGGTCGCCTGCGCCGAGTTCGAGGCCCTGCAGGGCGTGCCTGCGGTCGTTGTCGGTGTCGAGGCGTCCGATCAGCTTGAGGCCGATGTTGCCGAGCGCCTTGTAGTCGAGGTCGACGGGGTTCTGCGTCGCGAGCAGGACGCCGGCGCCGAACGCGCGCCCCTGCTTGAGCAGCGTCAGCAGCGGCGGTTTGGTCGGCGGCAGCGCGGAAGGCGGGACGATGCCCTGGACCTCGTCGAGGTAGAGCAGGGCGCGCAGGCTCTCCGAGCCGGGCTGGCGGCGCGCCCACGACAGGAGCGTCGAGAAGAGCAGGGTCAGGAACGACATCCGCTCGCGCTCGGCGAGGTGCGAGAGGGCGAGGATCGTGCCCTTCGGCGCCTCGGGCGGGCCGATGAGCTGCTCGGCGGCGAGCGGCACGCCCCGCGTCCACACCGAGAACGACGGGCTCGCGAGCACGGTGTTGAACGCGAGGACCAGCTCCTGCCGCTCCTTGCGGGGGTAGAACGTCTCGGCGTCGAGCACCCCGAACTGGCTGACCGGCGGGTCGACGATCTGGCGGATCAGCTCCGGCAGGTCGAGGGCTTGCCCGGCCCGCCAGGCGGCGTCGAGCAGCGTCGTGACCAGGACGTGATCGCGGTTCGAGAGCGGGTCGCCGCCGCGATCCACGAGCGCGAGCAAGCCGGCCGCCGTGCCGTCGAGACGGTTGCGCGCCGCGTCAGGGTCGAGGTCGGGGTCGTACCCGGGCGGCGGCGAGAGCGCCGGCAGCAGGTCGACCGGCGCGAGCCCCGAGCCCGGAGTCAGGAGCTGCCATGAGAGCGCGCTCCGGAGGGCGGTGATGTCGGTCTCGCCCAGGCCCCACTTGGCCAACCCGTCCCGCCAGCGCGTCGCGGCCTCCTGCGCGGCAACGTCGCGCTGGTCGGTTGGGGTGGAGGCCGGTAGGTAGGGGGCGAACTCGTCGGCCGCGAGGTGGGGAAACGCGAGCAGGAGGTCGGCGAGGTCGCCCTTGAGGTCGCAGATCACGAGCGGGACCTTCTGGCGGGCGAGCTCCTCGAGCACCACGATGGCGAGGCCGGTCTTGCCCGAGCCGGTCATCCCGACGATCACGCCGTGGGTCGTCAGCGCGTCGGCGGCGATGGTCACCTTCTCGGCGGGCGCCGTCGCGGCGATCGCCCCGATCATCAGCTCACGCTTGGCCATCCCGACTCCTTCTCCATCGCCGTCGCTCGACGCCCAACAGAACGAACGCGCGGGCCGGAACGCCGGTCACCGCCACCGCGGGCGTGCGGCCCGTGGGGAACGCAGCGGGCGACCCGGCCTCCGGGTCGCGGCGGGCCGCGTCGGCGCCGGTCCCGGCGCCTTGACCAGCCGGATCAGGCGGCCGGCTGAGCGGCCCGCTTGCGCGCCGGCGCCTTCGCCGGCTTCTTCGCGGCCGCCATCGCCTCGAGGCGCCGCTTGGCCTCGCGCGCCCCGATCCCGCGCGCCGCGAGGACGGCGCTGCGCGTCGCCGCGCGCATGCGCAGCGGGCCGCTGGCCTTCTCCCACTTGTAGACGACCTGCGCCGTGATCCCCAGCAGCCGGGCGAACTCCTGCCCGCTCAGGCGGAGCCGCCGCCGCAGGCTGCGGACGCTCCTGGCGGTGACGCGCGCGGTCGCCGCGGGCTCGGGCGCCGCGGCGCCGGTTCCCTGCGCACGGCCGAGCGCCTTGCGCACCGCGGCCAGCTCCTTCTCCAGCCGGGCGACGCGCCGCTTGAGATCGGCGGTCGTGCGCCGGAGGCCGGCGGCCGGACGCGTGGCGGAGGCAAGCGCCTTCTTGGTTTCCCGGCGGGAGACCCGGGAGAGTTCGTCCTTGAGGATCTTGGCGATATTCGGCATAAGCTCCCTTTCCGCAACCTGAGTCGCGTCTAGGATACTACGCGGCCGCGCCCCGACGCGACCGGTGCCGTCACTCGTCGCGCAGCGCCTCGATCGGATCGAGGCGGGACGCCCGCCACGCCGGGTAGTAGCCGAAGACGACGCCGACCGCCACCGCGGCGACGGTCGCGGCGAGCAGCGACGACGGCGAGATCGCGATCGGCCAGCCCAGGGCGCGCTCGAAGACGACCTTGCCGGCGACGCTGAGCCCGACCCCGAACGCGCCGCCGATCAGGCTCAAGACGACGGCCTCGCCGAGGAACTGGACGCGGATCGCCGAGGTGCGGGCGCCGACCGCCATGCGCACGCCGATCTCGCGGGTGCGTTGCGCCACCGAGGCGAGCATCACGTTCATGATGCCGATGCCGCCGACGAGCAGCGAGATCGCCGCCACGGACACGAGCAGCCTGGCGAGGGTGTCGCTGGCCGCCACCTGCGCCTTGAGCATCTCGTCCGGGCGGCGGATGTTGAAGTCGTCGTCGGCCCCCTGGCGGATGCGGTGGCGTTCCCGCAACAGCGCTTGCACCTGCCGGATCGCGGGCTCCACCGCCTGCGGCGACACCGCCGAGCACAGGATGTCGTCGAGCCAGGTCTGGAAGTGCGGCAGGAGGCGGCGCTGCGCCGCGGTGTACGGGAGGAAGACCCAGTCGTCCTGGTCCCACCCCTGGGCCGTCTGTCCCCGGGCCGCGAGCACGCCGACGACCTCGAACAGCTGCCCCTGCATGCGGACGATCTTCCCGACCGGGTTTGCGCCGCCGAAGAGCTGCTCGCGCACGGTCTCGCCGAGGAGCACCTTCGCCGCCGCGTGCTCGACGTCGTCCTGGGAGAACGAGTCGCCGAGCGCCACCGGCCAGCGTTTGATCGCCAGGTAGTCCGGGGTCTCGCCGCGGAAGTGCGTGGCCCAGTTCCGGTTGCCGGCGATGATCTGGACGTGCCCGTCGACCTGCGGCGACACGCGGGCGATGAACGGCACCTCGCGCAGGATCGCCACGGCGTCGTCGACCGTGAGCGTGTTCATCCCGAGCGTGCCGGTGCGCACACCGTTGACGTTGCGCGAGCCCGCCTCGATCCAGACGAAGTTCTCGCCGAGGTTGGCGAGCGCCTGCTGCGCGCGTTCGGAGCCGGCCTGGCCGATCGCGACGACGAGGACGACGGCGGCGATGCCGATCGCGATCCCGAGCGTGGTGAGCCCGCTGCGCGTCTTGTGCCTGGCGAGCGCCCGCACCGCCTCGCGGAAGAAGAGACTGGCGAACGTCGCCACACCAGCGCTTGCGGCTGGTGGCGCGGCGGCGGGGTGGGAGCGAACGGCGGCCGAACTCTCCATCGGTTCGAAAGTGTACACTCCGAAGGTGACACCCACGGATGAC
>JAKAFI010000195.1 GCA_021818005.1 Acidobacteriota bacterium
CCGGAAGAACTCGACGAGTCCCCGCCTGGCCGCCTGCACGTAATAGAACGCCAGGCACAGCACCAGGACCCCGACCACCCGGACCCACACCTCGGCCGTCATCGCGAACCCGAAGAGCCGCAGGAGCACGTTCGGGACGACCACGAGGAGCAGTCCGAGCACCACGAGGTAGACGCCGAACACGAAGACGCTGGTTCCGCTCTTGCTCATCTCGCCCTCCTCAGGCCCTCGGCCTCTCCGTGCGACCGGCCGTACGACTGTGGCATCGAGCGCTCGCCCCGGTCGGCGGTGATCACCGGCGCGCCCGTCGCGCTCCTGCCGGGGCCCTGACGGGCCGGAGCGCGCGCTCCGGCGCGCGTCAGGGCGCCCCCTTGCACGGGTCCGCCTCCTGGGCCGAGGACCGGGCCCAGAGGCCGCGCTTGGCCTCCTTCGCCTGGCGCTGGGCTTCCTCCACCTTGGCGTCGACGACGTGACGAGGGCAGTACGCGACCAGCCCCGCGGCGACGAGGTCGATGCGCACGTCCACCCCGTGGTCAAGCACGACGCCGGTCGGGAGCTGGCCCGCGTCCACGTAGCCGCGGACGCGCACCAGCACGCTCTTGCCGACGAGGCGTTCGCGCAGGAGTGCCGCCGCGCGATCGGCCAGGGCCGGCAGGCCGCGCGGCGGACGGATCCCGTCGAGCTCGAAGCGGTGGCTGCCCGTGCCGTACGCGATGACCAGCACGTCCGCACCGACAACCTCCGTCACCCGACCCGACCACACCTCCTCGGCGATGGCCTGCAACCCCGGCCCTTGGCCAAAAACAGACGCACCGGCCAAGGCCGCTGTGAGAAGCGCGCACGCCGCACGCACCGACGAGCTCACCCGCATCGTCCCCTCCCTTGCCTGTGCCACCCGGTGCCGCCGTTCGGCCGCCCGAGGGCTGGCGCGCGGGTTGCGCGCGCGGGCGGCCTGACAGCCGCGCGGGACGGCTGCAAACGCCCGTGAAGCGGCTTGACGTTATAGCGCTCTAGCACTATGTTGGGCCTCATGAGTGACGCTCGCCGCGTGACCGTCTACTTCGAAGCGAACGTTCATCGTGCGCTGAAGCTGAAGGCGGCCGCCAGCGACCGTTCGGTCTCCGAGATGGTGAACGATGCTGTGCGCGCGGCCCTCGCCGACGACGCCGAGGACCTCGAGGCGTTCGAGGAGCGAGCCAACGAACCCGAGCGGGCGTTCGAGGACTTCGTGAGGTCGCTGAGGCGAAGTGGGAAGATATAGCCTCCGCATCAAGAGCTCTGCGGCCAAGGAGATCGAGCGGATCGAGCCGAAGAAGGTCCGGCGACAGATCGTCGCTCGCATCCAAGGTCTGGCGACGGACCCACGCCCACCTTGCTGCGAGAAGCTCGCCGGCGCAGCCGACCGCTACCGCGTGCGGCAGGGGGCCTACAGGATCGTGTACGAGGTTCGCGACCTCGAACTCGTGGTGGTCCTGGTCAAGGTCGGGCATCGGAGCCAGGTGTACAAGAGCCGCTAGCCGCCTGACGCAACTTTGGCGGACTCGGGGAAAATGAGGAACACGAGGGTCGCACGCTCGGGGCACTTTCCCGTTGGCGGTCACCTTGTTCGGGAACCTCCTTGTGAAGCTGATTATGCGCCTTTCGCACGGGCACGGCGGGGTTCGGGACAGACGGCGAGGGAGGCCGTTCGATCCGTCCACAGGGTGAGCGTTCCGTTCGCCGTTCCCCCGCCCATCCCCGCCTGTCGGCCGCGGCCCGCCGGCCCGTGCCGCCGCACCATCACGAGGCATCCAAGCCAGCGGAGCTGGAGGTCCAGTCGCTGCTCTTCCCCGACCGGCCGCACGGCGCGCGCCTGGTGCTTCGTTGACGCCGGCGCGTGCCCCGCGAACGCGCCGCGGGCGGAGGGGCCCGCAACCTCGCCCCCGTTGCCTCGGGTGGCGCGTTCGGCGGCGCCGCGCACCCCGGAGCGTGAAACAGAAGCGGGAACGGCGCGTATGCTCGGGTGGCGATCGCGACGGAGGGACGATGGAGATCCGCTACGTGGCCCCGCTCCAGCGCGCCTGGGCGCGCATGAAGAGGATCCTCTTCAACCCGTTCGACCTCGGCAAGTGGCTGGTGATCGGCTTCTCGGCCTGGCTCGCCCGCCTCGCCGGCGGTGGCGGTGGCGGTGGGATGCGCGTCAACCCGAGCCGCGGCCACGTGGCGGCACCCGAGGTCGGGCGGCTCGCGCGCGAGGCCTGGGCGTACCTGCGGGCCCACCCGAACTGGCTGACGCTGGTCATCGTCGGCGCGGTCGCGGTCGCGGTGATCGTCCTCCTGCTGGTGTGGATCTCGTCGCGCGGCAAGTTCGTCTTCCTCGACAACGTGGTCCACGACCGCGCCAGGATCGTGGAGCCGTGGCGGCGGTTCGCGCAGCTCGGCGACTCGCTCTTCCTCTGGCGCCTCGGGTACGCCCTCGTCTGCCTGCTCGCGCTGGCGGCGCTGGGAACGGCGGCCGTGACGGCGGCGGGCGGCTTCTCCGGGTTCGGCTTCGGCAGCGTCCGGTCGGTCACGGTCACGGTCCTGGCCGCTCTCGCGGCCGCGTTCGGAGCGATCGCGTGCGCGTACGTGTCGCTCTTCCTCGACAGCTTCATCGTGCCGGTGATGTACCGAAACGGGATCGGCGCGGTCGAGGCGTGGCGGCGCCTCCTCCCCTGGGTCGAGGCCCACCTCAGCGCGTTCCTCCTCTACGGGCTGTTCGTGCTCGGGCTCGTCGCCGCGGTCGGGATCGGCGTCGTCGCCGCCGGTCTGATGACGTGTTGCGTCGCCCTCCTTCTCGTCATGCTCCCGTACGTCGGCACGGTGATCCTGCTGCCGTTCCTCGTCACCTACCGCGCCTTCTCGGTCGAGTTCTTGACCCAGTTCGACCCCGGCTTCGCGGTCTTCCCGGAGCCGGCGGCCCCGCCGACGACGGAGCCGACGACGCCGCCGGCCGCGACGCCGGCGTAGAGGAGGGCAACCACGCAGGCTGATCGCCGTCATTGTTCAGAAAGTCTCGCTACAAACCTCTGTCATCGCGAGTCCTGCCGGAGGCGGGACGAAGCGATCCCGAGGTCACCTCGATGACCTCGGGATCGCCGCGTCGGCCGCTCGCCTCGCGAGCGGCCTCCTCGCGATGACGCCCACTTTCATGGCCCAGGGTGAGCCCGCGGCTCATGGAGATTGCGAGCGAGCGTAGCGAGCGAAGCAACCCCGCAGGCCGGCGAGGGTCCCCAAAAAAGGTGGCGGAGACGCCGCCGTGAGGTCGCGAACCGTGTCCGTTGCCACGGGCGTCGCCACGATTCTACGTGTGTCGCGCCGTGAGCGCGTCCGCGTCAACGGCAGGCGCCTGCCGTTCAATCGAGCGCTTCGCCACCAACGGCACTCCGCTTCGCGTCGTGCCTGACGACCAACACACAGACCGGCTCGCTCCGGCCTCGTCTCCTCGCTCTGCTCCTCTGCTCCTCGGCTCCTCTGCATGCGCTTTCCCGCCACGCACGATCCACGATCCACGAACCACGATCCCCGGACCACTGACCACGGATCCTGGGTCCAGGTCGCCTCTCTTCCGGTGCCCTGTGCCCGGCTCCCCGTTTCCTCGATCCACGAACCGCGAGCCACGACCAACGGTCTCTCACCTGAAATCCCTCGACGGCGGGACCGGTGCCGAGGCGAACAGCGGCGCGCAGCGGCCGGCGAGCACGGTGACGACGCCGTCGCGCGCCTGAACGCGGCCCTCGATCTCGAGCAGGGCGCTGCCCGTGATCACGGCGCGCTGCAGCTCGAACGCGGCCGGGGCGACGGCGACGTTGGCGAAACCGGTCTCGTCCTCCAGCGTCATGAAGCACATCCCCTTCGCGGTGTACGGGCGCTGGCGGACGATGACCGCGCCGCCGACGCGCACGAGCGCCCCGTCGCGGGCGCGCGCGAGGTCGGCCGCCGAGAGGACGCCGCGCGCCGCCAGCTCGGCCCGCCGCATCGCGAGCGGGTGGCGGCCGACGGTCATGCCGGCGCCGGTGTAGTCGGCGACGTAGCGCTCGGCGAGCGTCATCTCCGGCAGCGGGCTCGCGCCGGGGTCGGGCTGCATCGCCTGCGCGAGCGGCGGGCGGCGGCCGTCGAGCGCCGAGACCTGCCAGAGCGCCGAGCGGCGGGTCGCGCCGAGCGAGGCGAACGCGCCGACCTCGGCGAGCGCCGCCAGCTCGTCGTTGCGCAGCGCGCAGCGCGCCGCCGCCTCGCGCACCGAGGCAAACGGCGCCCGCGCCGCCTCCGCCTCGATGCGCGCCGCCGCCTGGGCGCGCAGCCCCTTGACGAAGCGCAGCCCGAGACGCACAGCGAGAACCGGGGCTCGGGGTTCGGGGTTCGGGGTTCGTTCCCCCACCCCCCAATGCTGCTTCTGGTGTTCCACGTATCGAGCCCGGGATGGCGAGGTTCGGGATTCGGGAGTCGGAGTTCGAAAAGGATCCTCGTCGTTCCCGAGCCCCGAGCCCCGAGCCCCGAATCCCGGTAGTTCGAGCCCCGAGCCCCGAGCCCCGAGCCCCGAACTATCCCCAACCACCCCCAGCCGGCACTGTACTGCCGAGTGAGTCACATCGATCGGGAGGACGCGCACGCCGTGCCTGCGGGCGTCCTGCACCAGCGTCGCCGGGTGGTAGAACCCCATCGGCCAGGCGTTGAGCAGCGCGCACAGGAACGCCTCCGGGTGGTGCGCCTTCAGGTACGCGGAGGCGTAGGCGATGAGGGCGAAACTCGCCGCGTGTGACTCCGGGAAGCCGTAGAGCGCGAACGAGGTGATCCCCTGCACGATGTCGTCGGCGGCCTTGCCGGTGATCCCGCGCGCGGCCATCCCGTCGCGCAGCTGCGTCTCGAGCTTCGCCATGCGCTCGACCGAGCGCTTGGCCCCCATCGCGCGCCGCAGCTCCTCGGCCTGGCCGCCGGTGAACCCCGCCGCGACCATCGCGACGCGCATGAGCTGCTCCTGGAACAGCGGCACGCCGAGCGTGCGCGCCAGCACCGGCTCGAGGTCGGGGTGCGGGTAGCTCACCTTCTCGCGCCCGGCCCGCCGCTCGAGGTAGGGGTGCACCAGCTTGCCGACGATCGGGCCGGGGCGGATGATCGCGACCTCGACGACGAGGTCGTAGAAGCGCTCCGGCCGCATGCGCGGCAGCGTCGCCATCTGCGCCCGGCTCTCGATCTGGAAGACGCCGACGGTGTCCGCCCGCGCCATCATGTCGTAGACCTCCGGGTCGTCGGGGGGGAGGTGCGCGTAGTCCACCTCGACCCCCTCGTGCGCGCGGATGAGCGGCACGGCGTCCTGCAGCGCCTGCAGCATGCCGAGGCCGAGCAGGTCCACCTTGATGATGCCGAGGTCGGCGCAGTCGTCCTTGTCCCACTGGATGACGACGCGCCCCGGCATCGCGGCGGGCTCCAGCGGCACGACGTCGTCGAGGCGGCCGGCGGCGAGCACCATGCCGCCGGAGTGCTGTCCCAAGTGGCGCGGCAGGTGCATGATGCGCGCCACCAGCTCGACGAGCAGGCGCGAGCGCCGCTCCTCGGGGGCCAGGCCCGCGATGCGCAGGTGCTCGGGGAGCTCTTCGCGCACGTGCGCGGCGAACTCCCAGCTCCCGGACAGCGCCGCCAGGCGCCCGAGGTGCTCCGCGGAGAAGCCGAGCACCTTCCCCACCTCGCGGATCGCGCTGCGCCGTTTGTAGCTGATCACGTTGGCGGTCATCGCGGCGCCGCGCGCGCCGTAGGTGCGGTAGACGTGCTGGATCACCTCCTCGCGCAGGTCGCCCGAGGGGAGGTCGATGTCGATGTCCGGCCACTCGCCGCGCTCCTCGGAGAGGAAGCGCTCGAACAGCAGCCCCATCGCGACCGGGTCCACCGCCGTGATCGCGAGCGCGTAGCACAC
>JAKAFI010000196.1 GCA_021818005.1 Acidobacteriota bacterium
GACACGTGGATCCTGGCCGCGGGCGCCGCGGCGTTCGCCACCCTCCTGCTCGGGCGGCTCGTGCGCTCGCCGCTGGTGCGCCGGCTCACCGGCGGCCTGGCGTTCCTGGCGGCGGCGGCAGCGGCGCGGTGGGCCGTCGGCTCGGCCGGGCTGGGCGGGAAGTGGGAGGACTGGTCGGCGGTCATCGTCCTGCTCGCCCTCGGCTACCTCCTGCTCCGGCTGGTTCTGCTCCTCGTCTTCGAGTGGCTGCTGATCCGCCGCTTCGCCGTGCCGGTTCCGCGCCTGGCGCGCGACGTCATCGGCCTCGTTCTCTACCTGCTGCTGGCGGCGGCGATCCTGCGCACGGCGCTGGGGATCGAGGTCGGGACGCTGCTGGGATCGGCCGCGGTCCTCACCGTCGTCCTCGGCTTCGCCCTGCAGGAGACGCTGGGGACGCTGCTGTCGGGACTCGCGCTCACCTGGGAGCAGCGCTTCCAGGCCGGATCGTGGATCGAGATCGACGGCGTGGTCGGCGAGGTGTTGGAGCTGGGCTGGCGCTCGCTCGTGCTGCGCACCACGCTCGGGGAGCGGGTGCTGATCCCGAACTCGCTGGTCGCGCGGTCGCGCGTGCGGCTGCTCGGCGACGGCGACCAGGAGGTGGCGGTGCCGCTGCGCGTGGGTGTGACGTACGAGGCGCCGCCGCACGCGGTCAAGGAAGTGCTCGCCCGCGTCGCCGCAGACCTGCCGCAGGTGCTGGGCCGGCCCGGGCCGCGGATCCTGACGCGCGAGTTCGGCGACAGCGCGGTCACCTACGAGTGCCGCCTGTGGGTGCGCGAGCCGTGGCGGGCCGCCGACGTGGCGGACGCCTTCTACACCGGCGCGTTCGCCGCGCTCAAGCGCGCCGGGATGGAGATCCCGTACCCGCAGCGCAGCGTGCACATGGTCGCGGCCGTGCGGACGGAGGCAGACCCGCTGGGCCTGAGCCGGAACGCGCTCGCCCGCTGCCCCCTGTTCTCCGGCCTCCCGGACCGCGCCGTCGCGGCGCTGGCCGGGCGCACGCGCTGGCAGGAGTACGCGCCGGGCGAGGCCGTGGTGCGCGAGGGCGAGGAGTCCCGCGCTCTCTACGTGATCGCCGCCGGCGAGGCGGCGGTGGAGCGCGGCGGCACCGAGATCGCCCGCATCGGCGCCGGCGAGGTGTTCGGGGAGATGGCGTTCCTCTCCGGCGCGCCGCGCGCCGCGACCGTGCGCGCCCGCACGACCCTCGCCGTCACCGAGGTGGACAGCCGGGCGCTCGTCGCGCTGCTCGCCGAGCACCGCGAGCTCGCGGCGGAGCTGGCCGAACGGATGGCCGCCCGCCAGCAGGACCTGGCGGCGCGCGAGGCGGCGGCCGGCGGCGAGCCGGGGCGGCGCGGGCTCGCGGCGTTCCTCCGCGAGCGCCTCCTCCGCCTCGTCGGCGCGTGAGCGTCGGCCCCCCGAGTTGCCGAGAATGATGCTCAAATTCCTTTGAGTTGATTGACTTTGTGCGACATGACGCTATCATGACGCGCTGGGGAGGGGGAGTGAACGCCTACATACCCGTCCTGCTCTTCGTCGTCATCGCCGTCGCGTTCCCCTTGGTCACCTTCGTCTTTGCCTGGCTGGTCCGTGCCGGGCGGTACGATCCGATCAAGGTCGAGCCGTACGAGTGCGGCAACCCGATCACGAGCGAAGCGCACGACTACCGGTTCTCGGTGCGCTACTACCTGATCGCGGTCCTGTTCGTCGTGTTCGACGTCGAAACCGTGTTCCTGTTTCCGTGGGCCGTGATGTTCCGCAAGCTCGCGCTCTTCGGCTTTGTCGAGATGCTGGTGTTCATCGGCATCCTCGTGGTGGGGTACGTCTACGCCTGGCGGCGGGGAGCGCTGCAATGGGTCTGATCGAGAACCGCTTCGAGTCGAACGTCCTGATCACCACCTACGACACGGTCATCAACTGGGCGCGGCGCGGCTCGGTGTGGCCGATGCAGTTCGGGCTCGCCTGCTGCGCGATCGAGATGATGGCCGCGATGGACCCGCGCTTCGACCTGTCGCGGTTCGGCATGGAGGTCTTCCGCGGCACGCCGCGGCAGTCGGACCTCATGCTCGTCGCCGGCACCGTGACCGAGAAGATGGCGCCGATCGTCACGCGCCTGTACCACCAGATGCCGGAGCCGAAGTGGGTGCTGGCGATGGGCTCGTGCGCGACCAGCGGCGGACCGTACAAGACCTACGCGGTGACGCAGGGCGTGGACCGGCTGATCCCGGTCGACGTCTACGTGCCCGGTTGCCCGCCCCGCCCGGAGGCGCTCATCTACGGGCTGATGCAGCTGCAGCGGAAGATCGACCGCATGACGATCGCCAAGAAGGCGGTCTGAGCGGGATGCGCCTCGCTGCGGAGTCCAAACCGGCAACTCGCTCGTGAGGAGGCGGCCTTGACTGAACAGGACAAACCGACGGCCCCGGCGGAGAGCGCGCCGCAGCCACCGGCGGCGCCCAAGCCGCCGTGGGAGGAGAAGCCGGTCACCCCGGTGCCGCACGACGCGCGCGAGCACCCCGAGGTGCGGGAGATCGCCGCGGCCGTTCCGGACGCGGTGCTCGAGGCGGTCGAGTTCGCGGGCCAGGTCACGGTGACGGTCGCGCCCGAGCGCCTGGCCGAGCTGGCGCGGGCGTGCAAGGCGCTCGGCTACGGTTTCCTCGTCGACCTCACGGCGGTGGACTGGCAGGCGCGCCCCGAGGGGCGGTTCGACGTCGTCTACTGGATGCACCGCCACGCCGACTCCCGCCGGCTGCGCCTGCGGGTGCGGGTCGCGGAGGGCGTCGAGGTGCCGTCGGTGACCGGCGTGTGGAAGGTCGCCAACTGGATGGAGCGCGAGGTGTTCGACATGTTCGGCATCTACTTCGCCGACCATCCGAACCTCGAGCGCATCCTGACCTGGGAAGGCTTTTCCGGCCACCCGCTGCGCAAGGACTTTCCGATCGAAGGGATCGACACCGGCGCCGCGGTCTACCCCGATGTGTTCCCGCCGGGGGGCGGCCCGGTCGCCGGCGGGGAGGGGGAGTCATGAGCGAGCCCGAGGCCCTCAAGCCGTTCCCCGACAGCGAGGAGATGGAGATCTCGTTCGGGCCGCAGCACCCGGCGACCCACGGGGTGCTGCGCGTCATCGTGAAGCTCGACGGCGAGCGCATCGTGGACGCCAAGCCGGTGATCGGGTACCTCCACCGCGGCACCGAGAAGATCTTCGAGCGCGAGACGTACAACGGCACGATCCCGCACACCGACCGGATGGACTACACCGCGGCCGCGACCAACAACCAGGGCCTCGTCGGCGCGGTCGAGAAGCTGATGGGCGTCACGATCCCGCCGCGCGCGGCGTACATCCGCATGATGCTGGCCGAGCTGCAGCGCATCGCCTCGCACACGATCTGGCTTGGCACGCACGCGCTCGACATCGGCGCCCAGTCGCCGTTCTTCTACACCTTCGAGGAGCGGGAGAAGATCCTCGACCTGTTCGAGGAGTACTGCGGCGCGCGCCTGACGCTGAACGCGATGCGCGTCGGCGGCCAGCCGTACGACCTTCCCGAGGGTTGGACCGGGCGCTGCCGCACGTTCGTCGACCAACTCCCGGCGCGGGTCGCCGAGTGGGAGCGCCTGCTCACCGCCAACCGCATCTGGAAGCTGCGCACGGTCGGCGTCGGGGTGATCTCGGCCGCCGATGCGATCGAGTGGGGGCTGACCGGACCGCCGCTGCGGGGCTCGGGCGTGAAGTGGGACGTGCGCAAGGTGTTCCCCTACGACCGCTACGACGAGGTCGCGTTCGAGATCCCGACCGGCGCCGGCGGCGACACCTACGACCGCTACCTGGTGCGCATGGAGGAGATGCGGCAGTCGGTGCGCATCGTGCAGCAGTGCCTGGCGAAGCTGCCCGACGGGCCGGTGATGGCCAAGGTCCCGAAGGTGATCAAGCCGCCCAAGGGCGACGTCTACTTCTCGGTCGAGGGCCCCAAGGGAGAGCTCGGCTACTACGTCGTGTCGGACGGCGGCACCAACCCGTACCGCCTGCACGTGCGGCCGGCGTGCTTCATCAACCTGCAAGCGCTGCCCGAGATGGTGCGCGGGCAGCTGGTCGCCGACCTGATCGCGGTGATCGGCACGCTCGACATCGTGCTCGGCGAGATCGACCGATGAGCGCCGCGCCGACGCCTGCGTGCCGCCGCGGCACCAGCCGACGTGCGGCGGCGGCTCGGGACTCGGGGCTCGAGGTTCGTCCTGCTCCCGTCTTCTTCTTCTCGAGCCCCGAACCCCGAACCCCGAACCCCGCCGAACTCACGGAGGTCGCATGCCGGCGCCGTTGATGACCTATCTCGTGATCCCGCTGGTCAAGATCGTCGTGATCCTGGCGGTGGTGATCCTGCTCGCGGCGTACATGAGCTACTTCGAGCGCAAGGTCCTTGCCTACATGCAGATTCGCATCGGTCCCAACCGCGTCGGCCCGCGCGGCTGGCTGCAACCGATCGCCGACGCGCTCAAGCTCCTGGTCAAGGAGGACATCATCCCGTCGCGCGCCGAGAAGCTCGTCTACTTCCTCGGCCCGGTGCTGGTCGTGGTCCCGGCGTTGCTCGTCTTCTCGGTGATCCCGTTCGGCCCGGCGTTCAAGGTCGCGGGGCAGGTCGTGACGCCGTACCTCACCGACGTCAACATCGGCATCCTCTTCATCCTGGCGGTCTCCTCGATCGGCGTGTACGGCGTCATCCTCGGCGGCTGGGCGTCGAACAACAAGTACTCGATGATGGGCGGCCTGCGCTCGGCGGCGCAGTTGGTGTCGTACGAGGTGCCGATGGGGCTGTCGGTGGTCACCGTGCTGCTGATGGCGAACAGCCTGTCGCTGGTCAAGATCGTCGAGG
Source organism: Acidobacteriota bacterium (assembly GCA_021818005.1). Taxonomy (GTDB): domain Bacteria; phylum Acidobacteriota; class Thermoanaerobaculia; order Thermoanaerobaculales; family Thermoanaerobaculaceae; genus RBG-13-68-16. The sequence continues at coordinate 4,899 of JAKAFI010000196.1, forward strand.
CGCAGCAGCGCTCCGGCGTGTGGTACGTCTTCCCCGGCTTCATCGCGTTCTTCATCTATTTCGTCTGCGGCGTCGCCGAAACCAACCGCAACCCGTTCGACCTCCCCGAGGCCGAGTCCGAGCTCGTGGCCGGGTTCCACACCGAGTACTCGGGGATGAAGTTCGCGTTCTACTTCCTTGCCGAGTACGCGAACATGGTGGTGATCTCCTCGATCGCCACGGTGATGTTCCTCGGCGGCTGGCTGCCTCCGTTCCCCAACGCCCTGGCCGCGCTGTGGGCGTCGCCGGCGCTCGCGTGGATCCCGCCGATCGCCTGGTTCGTCCTCAAGATGGCCGTCTTTCTCTTCGTCTACATCTGGTTCCGCGGCACGTTCCCGCGCTACCGCTTCGACCAGCTCATGGCGCTCGGCTGGAAGGTGTTCATCCCCGTGAGTCTGGTCAACCTCATGGCGGTCGCCCTCGGCGTGCTGCTGATCGGAGGCCCGCGATGAGGTTTTGGGGTTTCCTCGCGTCGGTGATCCCGTTCGAGCTCGCCCAGGGGCTCGGCGTCACCGGACGCTTCTTCTTCAAGCGCAAGGCGACGATCCAGTACCCCGAGGTGAAGCCGGTGCCGAAGGACCGCTTCCGCGGCATGTTCGGCTTCTCCGAGGAACGCTGCATCGCCTGCCACGCCTGCGCCAAGGCGTGTCCGATCGCCATTATCCACATCCAGGACCACTTCGAGGAGGTCGAGGTCGAGGGCAAGAAGCGCAAGAAGAAGGTGCTCGACCGCTACGACATCGACGTCAAGCGCTGCATGTTCTGCGGCCTCTGCGAGGAGGCGTGCCCGACCAAGCCGGTGGCGATCTGGCTCACGAGCAAGAGCTACGAGGCCGCCGCCTACGAGCGCAACGAGCGGCTGTACTTCGACAAGGGACGCCTGCAGAGCTGGGACGGGGTGCGCCCGTACCCCGGGGTGGTGACCCCCGCCCAGGGGCAGCTGCCCGAG
>JAKAFI010000197.1 GCA_021818005.1 Acidobacteriota bacterium
TCATTGGCCTCCTGGCCGGGAGACGCAACGGCGTCGTTGAGATCTTCCACCATACTTGTCGAGCTCCTTGGCTCGCCCGGCCGCTGACTGCGCGATCACCGCACCTCGTCGGCGGGGGCCAGCCGGCACGCAACGCGCGGGAAGAAAGCGGGGGTCGACACCGCATCCGCGCATTCGCGTCGATCACAGTGTAGCGCACAACACTGGCGCTGCCAACCGCCCGGGCGTCGTCAACCCGCCTGCGGCCCGATCATCGTCGCGAACGCCTCGAGGATCTGCGGGTCCCACCACCCGTGCGCCGCCTCCTCGCGTTGCACCGCGAGCGCCTCCTCGACGCTGAGCGCCCGGCGGTACGGGCGATCGTTCGTGAGCGCATCGAAGACGTCCACGACCTGGAACACTCTGACGAGAAGGGGAATGTCGTCGCCGGCCAGTCTGTCCGGATACCCGCTACCGTCCCGCCGCTCGTGGTGGTGGCGGATCACCGGCAGCACCGGCCGCAGCGTGCGCAGCGGCGCGCAGATCTCCACCCCGATCTCGACATGGCTGCGCATGACCTTCCATTCCTCGGTGTCGAGTCGACCGGGCTTGAGTAAGATCGCATCGCGTATCCCGATCTTGCCGATGTCGTGCAGGTAGCCGGCGCGCCGCAACGTCTTGAGCGACTCCGAGTCGAGCCCGAGGTGCTCGCCGAGCCGGGCGGCGAGCGTCGCCAGCCGGTCACAGTGATCGCCGGTGCCCTCATCGCGCGCCTCGACCGCGCGTGCGACCGCGAACAGCATCTTCTCCGCGTCGTCGAGGTCCTGCGTGAGCCGCCGGAAGCTGACCAGGTTGCGCACGCGGACCTCGAGCTCGACCAGGTCGAACGGCTTGGTGAGGAAGTCGGTCCCGCCGGCCTCCAGGCCGCGCAGGCGGGCGAGCCGCGAGTCGAGCCCGGTCAGAAACACGATCGGCAAGAGGCGCGTTTCCTCGTCGGCTTTGAGCCGGCGGCAGACCTCGAAGCCGTCGAGCCCCGGCATCATGACGTCGAGCAGGATCACGTCCGGCTGGCGCTCGCGCGCGAGCAGCAACCCGCTCTCGCCCTCGAGCGCCTGCCACACCTCGAAACCGAGCGGCAGGAGAGCGTCCCGCATCGCCTCGAGACTCTGCGGTTGGTCGTCGATGATCAGCACCGTCCCCGCGGTGGCCATATCCAGCAACGATTGTACACAAGACCGCGGCGGCCGCACTTGGCCAACAGCGAGGGCCGCCCGACCGGGCGGCCCTCGCGCCGACGGAAAGGAGCCGCTACGGCAGGCGCAGGAAGACGAAGCTCTTCTGCTCCGCCTGCGGGCGGTACACGTAGAGACGGACCATCGTGCCCGACTTCAACGACGAGAGCGCGTCGGTGAACTCCTGCGGCGTGGTCACGTCGTGCGCATCGACGCGCATGATGACGTCGCCGGAATTCAGCCCCGCCTCGTCCGCGGGGGAGGAATCGGAGACCTTGGTCACGATCACCCCTTGGACCTCCTGCGGGATCTGGAACTGGCGCCGGGCGCGGTCCGAGAGGTTGTCGACCTTGATCCCGAGCTTGGAGGACGGCGTGTTGTCCGTGACCGGCGAGGCACCCTGGCCGTTGTCCGTGTCGGGCCGCTCGCCGAGCACCACCGAAAGCATCTTGTGCGAGCCGTCGCGGATCACGTCGAGCTCGACCGTGCGCCCGGGTGCGATCGCCGACACGTGATCGATCAGCTCGCGGGTCTCCTTGACCGGCACGCCGTCGACCGCGACGATCACGTCGCCCGCCTTGACGCCGGCCTTGTCCGCCGGACCGGGCCGGCTCACGCTCTCGACCAGGGCCCCGTTGCGGGAGGGCAGCTTGAACGCCTCCTGCGCCCTCTGGTCGAGGTTGGTCACCGTCACCCCGAGGTAGCCGCGGATGACCTTGCCCTTGGTCTCGAGTTGCGGTAGCACCGACTTGATGGTGTTGACCGGGATGGCGAAGCCCAGGTTCTGTCCGGCCGCGTTGATCGCCGTGTTCATGCCGACGACCTGACCGCACAGGTTGACGAGCGGACCTCCCGAGTTGCCGAGGTTGATCGCGGCGTCGGTCTGGATGAAGTCCTCGAACGAGCGCGTCATGTCGGAGAGGTTGAGCGTGCGGTTCTTCGCCGAGACCACGCCGACCGTCACGGTATGCTCCATCGCGAGCGGGTTGCCCACGGCCATCACCCAGTCGCCGACCCGCAACACGCTCGAGTCGCCGAGCGGCAACGGCGGGTACGGCTTCTTGGCGTCGATCTTGATCAGCGCGATGTCGGTCGCCGGGTCACGGCCGACCACCTTGGCCGGCACGCGGTCGCTCCCCTCGGCGATCCGCACCCACACCTTGTCGGCGCCCTCAACGACGTGGTTGTTGGTGAGGATCAACCCGTCGCTGGAGACGAAGAAACCGCTGCCGGCGCCGGCTCGTTTCTCCGGCCGCTCCATGTTCGGGTGCGGGAAGCCGGGGCCGAAGAAGAACTCGAACGGGTCCATGTTGCCGTGGAAGCCGGGCATCTGCTGCGGCTTGACGACCTCCTCGGTGTAGACGGACACGACCGAGGGGTTGACGCGCTCGGCGAGGTCGGCGAAGTTGGGGTAGCCCGTCTGTGCCGTGCACGGGGCGACGGCGGCGATCGGTGTGGCCTCGCGCGCCGCGGTGTGCGGCGTCAGGCCGAGCCCGCCGGCCAGGACGACGCCCAGGACGGTGGCGCCCACCGCAACCGCGCTCAGCGAGAGAACTCGTTGCCGTTTGAATGTGCTCATGTGGAGGCTCCTCTCGGGGTCGGGCGCGCCCGCCCCGTCGCGGGGAGAAGCAACGTCCGTGCCACCTTTCAGATGAGCGCGGCCGTCACACCCCGGGCGTTCGCGTCATTTTGACGCGGTGAGTTCCGGCGCGCTGAGGACGACCCGGTCCTTCCCTGCGGCCTTGGCGGCGTACATCGCCTGATCGGAGGCGCGCAGGAGCTGGTTGCGCCGGTGGTCGGAGCTGCCCGAGCGGGGCACGTGGTCCGGGTACACGGCAACCCCGACCGAGCAGGTCAGCGGGCCGCGGAAGTCCACCGGGCCGCTCGCCCAGGAGAAGCGCCCGCGCAGGAACGCCTGCGCGCGGACCGCCAGCCGGATCTCCTCGGCGACCTGCAGCGCCGCCGGGGTATCGAAGCCGGGGAGGATGACTACGAACTCGTCACCGCCGTAGCGGGCGAGCGTGACGCGGGGCGAGCGCACGACCCGGCGCAGGACGTAGCCGACCTCCTTGAGGACCTGCGAGCCCGCAAGGTGCCCGTGACGGTCGTTGACGCCCTTGAAGTTGTCGAGGTCCATGAACAGCAGCGCGACGCGCCCGGCCGCCGCGTCGGCGTGCTCGAGGTCCTCCGTCAGACGGCGGTGGAAGAAGCGGTCGTTGGCCAGTCCGGTGAGGTCGTCGCTGCGCGCGGCGGCGCCCGCCCGGCGGGCGTCGAGGAGGTTCTGGATCGACACCGAGGTGTACGCGGCGAAGATCTCCAGCAGCGCGCGGTCGCGCTCGTCGAACGGCTTGCCGTCGAGACGGTTCACCATCTCGAGCACGCCGCACACCCGGTTCTCGATGCGGACGGGCACCGCGAGCAGGCTCGTCGTCCGGAACGAATGGGTCTCGTCGAAGCGCGGGTAGAAGAACCGGTCGCTGCGCGATTCGGTGACCAGGTGGGACTCGCCGTTGCGGTAGACGTGGCCGACGACGCCTTCGCTGGTGGGGATGCTGGCGCCCAGCAGCGCGTCGGCCGACGGGCCGAACGCGGCGATGAAGTAGAGCTGCGCTCCCCCCGCGTCGTCGGTGCGCTCGAACGGGTGGTCGAGGAGCACCGAGCCCGCCTCAGAAGGGACGAAGGCGTTGGCGCGCTGCAGCACCTCCTCGATGAAGGTGCTCGGGTCCATCGTCTCGGGGACACCGGTGTCGTGTCGGTAGCGTTCAAGGAACGTCTCGAGCTCTGCCGCAGGCAGCACGCACACCCTTGGCGCGGTGGCCGTCACCCCTCGAGTTTATCAGCCGACGCCTCGGCTGTCGCGGTCAGGCGTCGGACGCGAAGGCGAAGCGCCGGCAGCGCCTCGGCCGGGTCGGCGAGGCCGGGCGAGACGCGCAACCGCTCGCACGCGCGGATGAGCGATGCGGCCTCCTCGGCGTCGGCCAGTGGACAGCCGGCGGCCGTCCAACCCGCTGGACCGCTGCTGGCGGCCACGCCCCAGCGCGAGCGCACCCAGCCCTCGACCGCGAGCTGCATCCGGCGCAGCTCGGTCGCGGCGTCGTCTGCCCGCAGGGGCCGGCGGGGGCCGCGGGCGCGCCACGCCCTGGCCGCGAGGACCGTGCCGGCCCCGGCGAGGAACGCGGCCGCGACGACCGCGGCGGCCGGCCAGCGCGGCGACTCGGGGCGCGGGTGGTTCGCCGGGGCCGTCTGGGCCGCGACGTCCGCCGGCCGCACGGCCAGCGTCAGCGCCGGCAGCGTCTGCATTGCGTAGCTCTTGCCGGGGCGGAAGGTGCAGAACGTGACCGCTGGCAGCTGGTAGGTCCCCGGGCTGGCGGCCTCGATCGGGATCCGCCAACGCCGCCAGCCGACGAGGCCGCGCGGCGACGCCTTCCACTCGTGCGACTCCTCCGCTGCGAAGCTGCGGATCCCGGCTGGCAGCTGCAGCGGCGGCGGCTCGAGCAGCGGCAGGTTGCCGGCGCCGTGCACGTCGATCTCGACCGCCGTCATGCCGCCGGCCTGCGTCCCCTCCGCAACGAGGCGGCGGGAGAACGCGAGGGTGCCGACAGCGCCGAAGAACGGCGCCGGAGCGGACGGAAGCTTGGCCACCTCAACGCTCACCGGCTGCGAGGTCGCGGTCAGGCCAGGAGACGCGGGGGTGTCGGTGTCGGCGCCCCAGTCGGCGGCGCGCGCGGTCGCCGACGGGATCTCGAGACGGCCGCTGCGGGCCGGGATCACCAACCAACCCCCCAGCGGCAACAGCCCCGGCGGCCAGCGCCCCGGCCCACCCTCCGGGCCGGCCTCGGCGGGGAGGCGCTCGCTCCAGCTGTCGGGGAACGAGGCCTGCACCTCCCACCCCTCGCCGATCGCCTGGGGCGGCGCTGCGACGAGGAAGTGCACGACCAGCGGCTCGCCGACTCGGACATGTGCGCGCGAGAGCTGCGTCAACAGCTGCACGCCGCCGCCGCGGTGCCCGCCGGCGAGCGCGCTGCCGTTCACGGCGTTGGTGAACAGCTGCGTGTCCCCGAGCTGCACCCGGGTCGGTCCGACCGCGATCGGGCCGGGGGTGCGGGCGCGCAGGATCCAGGTGAGCACCGTGGTCGCCACCGGCTCGGCGCCTCGCCAGACCACCTCCTGCTCGAGCACCGGGCCGGCGAGCACCTCGAGGTTGGTGAGACGGCCGAGCGTGCCGCTGACGTCGCCCGTGGCGCCCCCGGCGCTCACCACCTGGTAGCGCAGCGTGCCCGGGACCGTGCCGGGAGCGAAGTGGGCGACCGGCGCGGCCGCGACGGCCACCGCCACGAGCGCGGCGGCCAGCACCAGCGGGGTGGCGCGCGTCACCACGTACCTCCGCTCGCCACACCGGCCGGGACCGCGCCGTCGTACGTGACCGGGACGAGCGCGGCCCTGGCCGCCGCCTCGACCAGCCTGGCCCGGTCGTCCGAGCCGGCCGTAGCCGGGGACGGGCCTTGACCCAAACCGGCGCGGCTGCGCGCCAGCGCGATCTCCAGGTTGCGCCATGCGCCCGAACGCGACGGATCGGCTGCGGCGGCGCGTTGCAGCGGCGCCACGGCGCCGGCCGCATCGCCACGCAGCAGCCGC
>JAKAFI010000198.1 GCA_021818005.1 Acidobacteriota bacterium
CGATCACGCTCGCCGAGGGCCCGCCGACGTTCGCCGACCTCGGCCGTGTCCGCGACGACTCGCCGCTGCGCACGGTCGCGCCCGAGCGCGAGGACGAGCTCGTGGCCGCGGTCGACCGCGCCAAACATGCGGGCGAAACGCTGGGTGGCGTCGTCGGTGTGGTCGCGCACGGCGTCCCCCCGGGGCTCGGCTCCTACGCGCGCTGGGAGGACCGCCTCGACGGGCAGATCGCGCAAGCGGTGATGGCGATCCAGGCGGTCAAGGCGGTGGCGATCGGCGCCGGTATCGAGGCCGCCGCGCGTCCCGGCTCGCGCGCGCACGACCCGATCTTTCCGGGCCCTGACGGCGTGCGCCGCGGCTCAAACTTTGCCGGTGGCATCGAGGGTGGCGTCTCCAACGGCGAGGAGGTCGTCGTGCGCGCGTTCATGAAGCCGATCGCGACGCTGCGCGACCCGCTGCCGTCGGTGGACCTCGCCAGCGGGGAGGCGACGACCGCCGCGTACGAGCGCTCCGACGTCACCGCCGTGCCGGCGTGCGGCGTGATCGCCGAGGCCGCGCTGGCGTTCGTGCTGGCGCGGGCGCTGCTCGCCAAGTTCGGCGGCGACCGGATCGAGGACACGCTCGCGGCCGTCCGCGAGTACCGCCGGCGCTTGGGGAAGCTGGGGCCGGAACGGTTTGTTGCACCGTGACGGTGGAACAGCGATGAGGATCAAGCGCGCGACAAAGTACGGGTTCTGCTCCGGTGTCCGGGTCGCGGACATCAAGGTGAAGCGCTTCGTCCGCGGCGGCGGCCATGGCGCGATCCTCGGCCAGGTCGTGCACAACGAGCGTGTCGTCGAGGAGATGGAGCGCCTCGGGGTGCGCACCGTCAAGGCGATCGACGAGGTCGCGGACGGCGTCATCGTCTTCTCCGCCCACGGGGTGCCGCCCTCGTACCACGAGGAGGCGCGGCGACGCGGCCTCGAGGTCCTCGACACCACCTGCAAGTTCGTCTACGACATCCACCACGAGTCCGCGCGCGCCCGCGCCGCCGGTGCGCACCTCGTCTTCATCGGCGACCCCGGGCACCGCGAGGTGGTCGGCTACACCCACGACCTCGACCCCGCGATCTACCACATCGTTCATACCGTGGCCGAGGCGGAGGCCGTCGACTGGTCGCACTGGCCCGCGCTCACGATCTTCTACCAGACCACGCTCAACGCCGAGGAGTATGAGGACGTCGTGCGCGTCATCGAGCGCGGCAACCCGAACGCCAGGCGCGCGGACACGGTCTGCTACGCGACCAAGGAGAACCAGGACGCGGCGCGGGCGTTGGCATCCGACCCGGAGGTGGACGTCGTCCTCGTCGTCGGCGGCAAGCACTCCGCCAACACTCGCCACCTGCACGCCATCTGCGCGCGGCTGAAGCCCAGCTACCTGGTCCAGGGGGTCGAGGACATCGACCCGGCCTGGCTCGTGGGTGTCGCGTGCGTCGGCCTCACGGCCGGCGCCTCGACCCCCGACTACGCGATCGACGAGGTCGAGCGCCACCTGCTCGAGCTCGACCCGCCGGCGAGTGGAGAGTCAGAGGCGGAAAAGGGAAGAGGGTAAAGGGGAAACGGAAGGCGGGTACGGCGGTGCGTGCCGCCGTGCTGAGGAGCTGAGGGGCAGATGGGCTGAGGAGCAGAGACGAAATGACAACATCTCTCGCTCCTCCGCTCCTCTGCTCCCCTGCTCCCCTGCACCTCCGCCGTCCCCCATCTTCCCTTTTCCCGCCTTTCCCAACTCTTCACTCCTCACCATTCACTCTTCACTTGTCTCTCTTGAACAGGTAGGCGCAGTCGACGAGCTGCGGCTCCGAGCCGGCGCGGCACACCGCGTACTTCGTCCGCTCGCCCTCCCAGATCGCGGCGCCTCCGACCTCGCCGGCGCGGTTGACCGCGTAGAGCAAGAGGTTGTTCTTCGGCCGTCCCTTGGCGTCCTTGAGGTAGTCGAGCTTGGTGTTGCGCACGACGCGCTCGAGCGTGGACACGCACGCCGCCTCGGGGGAGGAGCCACGGCGCATGAACTCCACGACGGTGTGGCCGCCGGCGACGACGATGTTGCTCTCGCCGTGACCGGTCCCCCCCGCCGAGCCGACGTCGCCGTCGCAGTACAGGCCGGCGCCGACCAGCGGCGAGTCGCCGACGCGCCCCGACATCTTGAAGAACAACCCCGACGTGGTCGTGCAGCACCCGAGCCGGCCCGCCGCGTCGCACGCCGAAAGGTGGATCGTTCCGTGCGGCCGAAAATCGACGTCGCCGTACTTCTTGATGAACCACTGGATGTCGGGGTCATCGATCTCGCCGGCCTCGGGTAGCCAGTCGTCGTGGTCCGACGCGTTCTCCTTCCAGAACAGCCAGATCTTGCGCGAGCGCTCGGTGAGCAGGTCCTTCTCGGGGAAGCCGTGCGCCCGCGCAAAACGCAGCGCCCCCTCGCCGACGAGGAGGATGCGGTCGGTGCCGCGCATCACCTGCAGCGCGACCTGCGCCGGGTGCACGATCCGCTCGAGCGCCGCGACCGCACCGGCGCGCATCGTGGTGCCGTCCATCACCGCGGCGTCGAGCTGCACGACGCCGTCCTCGTTGGGAAGGCCGCCGTAGCCGACCGTCACGTCGTCCGGGTCGGCCTCGACCAGGCCGACGCCGGCCACCGCGGCGTCCACCGGCGAGGCGCCACCGCTCATGCGCTCGACCGCCAGCTTGACCGCGTGGATGCCGTTCATCGAGGAGACGGCGACCGGGCGGGCCGGGGCCGGCGGCGGCGTGGCGTTGGCGAGCGCCGGCGCGACGGCGGCGACGGCGGCGGCCTTGGCGGTGGTGGCGATCAGGTCACGACGGGTCATCGGGTCATCGGGCATGGAGGGTCCTCCTTGCAGGCGGCGCCAGCATACTCGCTCCCCGTTGCCCCGGCTCCCGCCTCCGGGTAGAGTGGCTGGGTGCTACGCGTCACACTCCTGCTGTCGCTCGTCGCCCTCGGCGCCGCATGCGGGAGCGCCCCGCGCTGCGACCGCTTGTTCGTCGGCGGCGTGGTGCACGTCTCCGGCGCGGAGCAGCCGCTCGAGGTCGGGATCACGGACGGCCGCATCGTGGCGCTGGTGCCGCCCGCCGACGCCGCGCCGTGGCGGCGCGCCGCCGCCGAGGTCGTCGACCTCCACGGCGCGCACGTCTTCCCCGGCTGGACCGAGAGCCACGGCCACCTCGTCGCCTACGGGGCGGCGCTCGAGGAGGTCGACCTCGACGGCGCGACCAGCCTCGACGAGGTCGTGGCCCGGGCGCGCCAGGCCGCCGCGAAGCTGCCCCCGGGCGCCTGGGTGCTGGGCCGCGGCTGGGATCAGAACCTCTGGGCGGACAAGAGCTTCCCGACCAATCGTTCGCTCTCGGCGGCGGTCCCGGACCGGCCGGTGCTGCTCGGTCGCGTCGACGGGCACGCCGTGCTCGCCAACGCCGCGGCGCTCGCGGCCGCCGGCGTCACGCGGGCGACCGCCGAACCGCCCGGGGGTCGCATCGTGCGCGACGCCGCCGGCGAACCCACCGGCGTGTTCCTCGACGCGGCCGCCGAGCTGGTCAACCGCGCCGTGCCCGCGCCGACCGCCGCCGACATCGAGCGCCGCGTCCGCCTCGCCGGCCGTCACCTCGCCGCGTTCGGCATCACCCAGATCGACGACGCCGACACCCTACCGCCCGAGCTCGCGGTGCTGCGCGCGATGCAGGCGGCCGGCACGCTGCCGCTGCGCATCTACGTGATGCTCAACACAAACGACGACGGCTTCCTCGACGGCGAGCTCGCCGCGGGCCCGCGCCTCAGCCGCGACGGGATGCTCGCGGTGCGCGCGGTCAAGCTGTTCGCCGACGGGGCGCTCGGCTCGCGCGGCGCGCTCCTGTCGGCGCCGTACAGCGACGACCCTTCGACCCGCGGGATCGAGGTCACCTCCGAGGCGCGCATAGCCGACGTCGTCGGCCGCGCCGTGCGCGCCGGCTTCCAGCCGTGCATCCACGCGATCGGGGACGGCGCGGTGACGCGGGTGCTGGACATCTACGAGCGCGAGCTCGGCGTCCGCGGCGACGCCCTGCGCCCGCGCATCGAGCACGCCCAGATCGTGCGCCCCGAGGACGTACCGCGCTTCGCCGAGGAGGGCGCCATCGCATCGGTGCAGCCGATCCACTGCATCGCGGACATGCCGTGGGCGCCGGCCCGTCTCGGGCCGACGCGGATCGCCTGGGCGTACCGCTGGCGCTCTCTCCTCGACGCCGGCGCGCGCCTGTGCCTCGGCTCGGACGTACCGGTCGCCAGCCCCGACCCCCGCCTCGGGATGTGGGCCGCGGTGACACGCCGTACCCCGGAGGGGACACCTGTGGGCGGCTGGAACCCCGCCGAGCGGCTCTCCGCCGCCGAAGCGATGGAGGGGTACACGAGCATGGCCGCGTACGCGGCGTTCGAGGAGGACTGGCGCGGGCGCATCGCCCCCGGGTTCGCCGCCGACCTCACCGTCCTCGACCGCGACCCGACCGTCGGCGACCCGGCAGCGTTCTTGCACGTCAAGGTGCTGCGCACCGTTGTCGCGGGGCGTGATTCGTACGTGGCGGGGAGCGGGACGTGAGGGTGTCCGGGATGGTCATCGCGCTCGCGCTCGCCGGAGGCTGGTCGTGGGGTTGCGGCGGGGGGAAGGCGACCGGCCGGGAGGCGAGGTGGGCGGCGCTGCGCGACGAGATGGTCACCAACCAGATCGCCGCGCGCGGGGTGCGCGACCCCAACGTGCTGGCCGCGCTGCGCACCGTCCCGCGCCACCTGTTCGTGCCGGAGGACGTCCGCGCCGACGCCTACGCCGACCACCCGGTGCCGATCGGCGAGGGGCAGACGATCTCGCAGCCGTACATCGTCGGCCTGATGACCGAGTTGCTCGAGGTCAAGCCCGGCGACCGCGTGCTCGAGATCGGCACCGGGTCGGGCTACCAGGCGGCGGTGCTCGCCGCGATGGGGTGCGACGTCTACACGATCGAAATCCGCGACGCGCTGGCGCGCGAGGCCGACCAGCGCCTGAAGTCGCTGGGGTTCAAGAACGTCCACGTCCGCACCGGCGATGGTTACGCCGGGTGGCCGGAGGCGGCGCCGTTTGCCGGCATCATCGTCACCGCCGCCCCCGAGCGCATCCCGCAGCCGCTGCTCGAGCAGCTCAAGGTCGGCGGCCACATGGTCATCCCGGTGGGGGCGTTCTACCAGCAGCTCAAGGTCATCACCCACCGCGGCCAGGACGACTTCCCCGAGCGTGACGTGATCCCGGTCCGCTTCGTCCCGATGACCGGCGAGGCCGAGCGCCGACCTTAGGCGTCGCCGGCGTCGGACCTCTGGCTGCGTTGCCCTTCGGCGGCTCGCTTGCTCATGTAGCCTCCGGCTACACTCCGCAGCGGCCGCCTCGGGCGCCTTGCCATAGGCCCAACGGCGGCGACGCGGGCTACACGCCGATCTCCCGCGTCCTGCCTTCCTCGGTCCGTGGTCAGAGAACGACACGACCTGTGTGCCAAAGATGTGAACGCACAGGAGCAGCGGGGCTGAGGCGCAGAGGAGCAAAGACGAAACCGACCGTCCCTCCTCTCCTCCGCTCCCCTGCTCCCCGGCTCCTCAGCTCGTCAGGAGCAGGCCGTAGCGGTCACGGCGTGGAGCCGCGCCGCCGCCGTTGGCAGGGGCCCCTAGCAAGGCGGACGAGGCGGGAGGAGCGGAGCGTGCCTGGAAGGCACGTGAGCATCCGATCCGCCGAGTCCAACGCCGGGCGAGACGCGGCTCAGCCGCGGCTCGCGGGGGCACGGGGGGC
>JAKAFI010000199.1 GCA_021818005.1 Acidobacteriota bacterium
GAAGGAGCTGCTCGAGAAGTTCATCAAGACCTCGCCCAACCACAAGGAAGCGGCGACCGCCAAGGAGATGCTCAAGTACATGTAGGCGCGGGCGCGCCAGCGGCGGCAGACGGAAGAGGGAAGAGGGCAGAGGGTAGAAGGAAGACGAAGACGGAAACTCACGGTCTCCGTCGTTCTTCTACCTTCTACCTTCTTCCCTCTTCCCGTTTCACCCGGGGAGGTCGAACGGCGACTGCACCCGCACCTCGGCGATCGCGTTGCGCCCCTGGACGAGCACGACGCGGGCGCGATGGCCGGGGATCTCCTCGCGGTCGAGCTCGCAGTAGGCGGCGATGATGACCAGGTCGCCGGTCTTGGCGAGGTGGGCCGCGGCGCCGTTGACGCCGATCTCGCCGCTGCCGGCCGCGCCGGCGATGCAGTAGGTGGTGAACCGGGTGCCGCGGGTGAGGTTGTAGACGTCCACCTGCTCGAGCGGGAGCAGGTCGGCGGCGGCGAGCAGGTCGGTGTCGATCGAGATCGAGCCGACGTAGTCCGGGTCGGCTCGGGTGACGCGAGCGCGGTGGATCTTCGCGCGCAAGAACGGCCGGAGCATCAGGGCACCTCCACGACGATGTTGTCGATCAGCCGCGTCGCGCCGACGAAAACGGCGAGCGCCAGCAGCGCGCGGCCGCTCACGCTCTCGCGCGCCTCCAGCGTGTCGGGGTCGACGGCGGCGGCGTACTGCAGGCGCGCGAGCGGCTCCGCCGCCACCTCGGCGGCGAGGATCGCCTCGAGGGCGGCGCGCCGGCGTTCGCCGCCGGCGGCCGCGGCGGCGGCGCGCTGCAGCGCCCGGTGCAGGACGGTGGCGGCGCGCCGCTGGCCGGCGTCGAGGTACGCGTTGCGCGACGAGCGCGCCAGGCCGTCGTCCTCGCGCACGGTGGGGTGGACCTCGATCCGCACCGGCATGTCGAGGTCCTCGACCAGGCGCCGGATCACCGCCGCCTGCTGCCAGTCCTTGGCGCCGAACACCGCCACATGCGGTTGCACCACGTTGAGCAGCTTGGCGACGATCAGCGCAACACCGCGGAAGTGGCCGGGGCGATGGGCGCCGCACAGCCCGCCAGTGAGCGCGGGGAGGTCCACGACCGTGGCCGACGGGCGCGGGAACATCTCCTTCGTCGCCGGGGCGAAGAGCACGCTGGCGCCGGCGCCGGCGAGCAGCGCGGCGTCGCGCTCGAGGTCGCGCGGGTAGCGCTCGAAGTCCTCGCCGGGGCCGAACTGCGCCGGGTTGACGAACACGCTCGCCCACACCTCGTCGGCGAGCTCGCGGCCGCGGCGCACGAGCGCGAGGTGGCCGTCGTGGAGCGCCCCCATCGTCGGCACGAGCGCGATCCGCACCCCGGTGCGGGCCGCCTCCTCGCGCCGCGAGCGGACGCCGGCGATCGTGGTCAGTGTGAGCATGTCAGTCGCCCCCCAGCCGCCGCGCGAGGGCGGCCGCGAGTCCGGCCGGGGACGGGTAGGTCTCCGCCGCCGCCGGGTAGCGGCCGGCGCGCACGTCGTCGGCGAACGCCGCGATGCCGGAGCGGGCGGCGCCGGCGAGGTCGGCGTAGCGGCGGACGAAGCGCGGCGCCGGCCCCGCGGAGAGCCCGAGCAGGTCGGCGAACACCAGCACCTGGCCGTCGCACCCCGGCCCGGCGCCGATCCCGATCGTGGGGATCGCGACTCGCCGCGTGACCGCCTCGCCGAGCGGCGCCGGGATCGCCTCGAGCACGAGCAGGAACGCCCCGGCGCGCTCGAGCGCGACCGCGTCGTCGATCAGCCGCAGCGCCGCCTCGACCTCGCGCCCCTGGACGCGGTAGCCGCCGAAGCGGTGGACCGACTGCGGCGTGAGCCCGAGGTGCGCGACGACGGGGATGCCGGCGGCAACGATCGCCGCGGTCTCCTCGGGGCGCGGCCCCTCGAGCTTGACCGCGCGGGCGCCGCCCTCGGCGACGAGGCGGCAGGCGCTGCGCACCGCGTCGGCGACGCTCGTCTGGTACGAGCCGAACGGCATGTCGGCGACGAGCAGGGCGCGCCGCGCGCCGGCGGCGGCGGCGCGCGTGTGATGGATCATCTCGTCGAGCGTCACCGAGAGCGTGTCGGGCCGGCCGAGCGCGGCCATCGCCAGCGAGTCGCCGACGAGGACGACGTCGACGCCCGCCGCGTCGGCCGCGCGCGCCGACGGTTCGTCGACGGCGGTGACCATGACGAGGCGGCGCGCCCCCTTGGCGGCGCGCAGCTCCGGCGCCGTGACGGGGGGTGGGATGGCCGGGGGTTGCCGGACGGTGGCCGCGGCGCGACGCCCCGCGTCCTGTCCCCTGCGCCCTGCGCCCTGTGCCCTGTGCCCTGTCTTTCTCTCCATCGGTCCCTCCGGGCCGACGGATCCGGATGGAGCGCGGTCGCCGTCCCCCCTCGGGTGGGATCGGCGCCCGCTCCGCGTGCGCGGCGGGCTAGGCTTCCGCGTGGCCCGTCTCGGTCCTCGTGCTCTAACCGGATCCGAGCGGTACGTACACCTGCGTTCCCTGACGAGCGCGGGCGATCTGTTCGACGAGGTTCTCGAAGTCCTCCGCCTTGTTGACGAAGTCGATCTCGTCGGTGTTCACGACCAGCAGCGGCGTCTCGGAGTAGCGGTAGAAAAACGCGTTGTACGCCTCCTTGAGCCGCGCCAGGTAATCGGGGTCCATGTTGCGCTCGAACTCGCGGCCGCGCATGCGAATCCGGCGCAGGCACGTCTCCACTCCCGCCTCCAGGTAGATGACGAGGTCGGGCTTCGGCAGCCGGACCGTGAGCAGGCGGTAGAGCCGGTCGTAGAGGCGGAACTCCTCGTCGTCGAGGTTCATGCGGGCGAAGATCCGGTCCTTCGGCATCGTGTAGTCGGCCACCACCAGGCGGGTGAAGAGATCCATCTGAGCGACCTCGACGTGCTGCTGGTGACGCGAGAGGAGGAAGAAGAGCTGCACTTGGAACGCCGCTCCCTCCTTGCCGCGGTAGAACGGCTCGAGGAACGGGTTGGCGACGTCCTCGAGGATCTTCACCCCTTCGAAGCGCGCCGCGAGCAGCTCGACGAGCGAGGTCTTGCCGACGCCGATCGGGCCTTCCACGGCGATGTGTCGCGCGGCGAGGGTGGTCACCGTCATGCGCGGACCATGATATCAAGGAGGTAGAACGCGAACATCACGAGCGAGAGCACGCCGTTGGCGGTGAAGAACGCGGTGTCGAGGCGCTCGAGCCGGCCGGGGCCGATCAGCGTGTGCTGCCAGACCAGCAGCGCGGCCGCGGCCGCGGTCCCGGCCCACAGCCCCCACCCCCCGATGCGCCAGGCGAACGCGGCGAAGCCGAGCGCCGCGGCGGCGTGCAGGAGGCGCGCCAGGGCGATCGCGCGCCCGGCGCCGAGGCGCGCCGGGAGGGAGTGCATGCCGGCGGCGCGGTCGAACGCCTCGTCGGGGAGCGAGTAGAGGATGTCGAAGCCGCCCACCCACGCGGTCACCGCGCCGGCCAGCAGCAGCGGCGGCAGCGCGAACGCGCCGCGCACCGCGAGCCACGCCCCCACCGGCGCGATGCCGAGTCCGAGGCCGAGCCAAAGGTGCGAGAGGCGGGTGAAGCGCTTGCTGTACGAGTAGCCGAGCACCCAGGCGAGCGCGACCGGCGCGAGCGCCAGGCAGAGCGGGTTGAGGCGCCACGCCGCGACGAGGAACAAGGCCGCGCCGCCCCCCACCAGCGCCCAGGCGAACGGCCGCCCGACGCGCCCGGCGGGGAGCGCGCGCCCGGCGGTGCGCGGGTTGCCGGCGTCGAGGGCGTGGTCGGCGAGGCGGTTGAACGCCATCGCCGCGGTGCGGGCGCCGACCATGGCGAGCAGGATCCAGCCGACGACCGGCCACGGCGGCCAGCCGTTCGCCGCGGCGATCGCGGCGATCAGCGCGAACGGCAGGGCGAACGCGGTGTGCGCGAACTTGACCAGCTCGGCCGCCTCGCGCGCCGCGGCGAGCGGCCTCACGCCCCGCTCCGCCAGCGCAAGTCGGGGCGGTCCACGGCGAGGCCGAGGAGGTCGAGGAGGCGCATGCAGTAGTGCTCGACGAAGCGCGGCATCTCGTCGCCCCCGAGGTAGAACGCGGGGATCGGCGGCACCACGGTTGCGCCGGCGTGGGTGAGCGTCAGCAGCGCCTGCAGGTGGATCGCGGAGAGCGGCGTCTCGCGGAAGCCGAGGATGAGCGGCCAGCGCTGCTTCAGCGCGATGTCGCCGAGGCGCTGGCCGAGGCCGCGCGAGACGCCGGCGGCGAGCGAGCAGGCGGTCGCGGCCGAGCACGGCAGCACCACGACGCCGCGCAGCAGGTGCGAGCCCGAGGCGACCGGGGCGGCGAGGTCCCCCTCGCCCCAGGTGCGCAGCTTGGCCCGGTCGGCCTCTCCGAGCTCCAGGCCGGCCGCGAACCCCGCCGGCGTCGCCCGCTCCTTGCCGAGCTCGTGGGCGAGGACGAGCGGCGCCCCGTCAGAGAGGACGAGGTGGAGCGCCGTGACCTCGGGGTGAGCGGCGGCCCGCTCGGCGAACGCGGCCGCGAGGCGCATGCCGCTGGCGCCGCTGACCACGAGTGCGATCTCACACGCCATCCCGACCTCCGAGACGCCGCACCATCTCCTGCCGCCAGCGGCCGTCCTCCAGGAAACGCCTGGCGACGGCGAAGCCATCCCGGCGGTAGAGCGAGATCGCGCCGGTGTTGTCGCGGTCGACCTCGAGCGCCAGCCAGCGCGCCGACGCGGCGCGGGCGCGCGCGATCGCGTCGCCCAACAGCTCTCGCCCGACGCCGCGGCGCCGCCAGCGCGGGTGGACGGCGAGCGACGCGAGGTGGGTCACGGGCGCGGCGGGGAGCAGCACGCTGGCGGCGACGACGAGGTTGCCGCGCGCGATGACGACCACGGTCCACTCGGGCTCGGTGACCACCTCCCGCCACGCCGCGCGCGACCACGCCCGGGCCGCGAAGCAGACCCGGTCCAGCTCGACCAGCGCAGGCAGGTCGGCGGGTCGCGCGAAGCGCGCCGCCGCCGGGTGTCCGCTGTCGAGAGCGTCGTCGGGTGTGAAGGTTTTCTGACACGCCACGGTGCTGGTCCTCGCTGACTT
The DNA here is from genome assembly GCA_021818005.1 of Acidobacteriota bacterium. Taxonomy (GTDB): domain Bacteria; phylum Acidobacteriota; class Thermoanaerobaculia; order Thermoanaerobaculales; family Thermoanaerobaculaceae; genus RBG-13-68-16. Next base: position 5,129 of record JAKAFI010000199.1, read on the forward strand.
GGCGCCACAACTGACAGCAAAGCTTACCACCTCGGCGCCGGGGGCCGGTTCGAGAAGTGCGGCCCAAAGCACTACGAAACAAGTGTTTATGTCGTCGCGATCGAGCTGGCACGCGGTTCGCGCAGGAACCGGTCGGAGGTGAGCGATGAGCCACGGACCGTAACCACCGACCCGCGACCGCAACCCGGCCGAACACCGGCCAACCGTCGACCGGCAGCACGAACCGAAAGGAGATCCACCATGACGTCGAGAGCCCTGATGTGCATGACGCTGGCGGCCGCGCTGGCCACCGGCGTGCTCGCGGCGGCCCCGCCCGCCGGAGGGCAGGTCAACATCAACACGGCGACCGTGCAGCAGCTCCAGCTCCTGCCCCGGGTGGGGCCGGCGCTGGCCCAGCGCATCGTCGACTTCCGCACCGCCAACGGACCGTTCAAGGCCCCGGAGGAGCTTGCCCGGGTCAAGGGGATCGGCGAGAAGAGCTTCTCCCGGCTGCAGCCGTACCTCACGACGAACGGCGCGACGACGCTCACCGAGAAGGTGCGGTCGCCGCGCAAGGACACCTCCGGCGCGAAGGCGCAGCGCTGAGCGCACGGGCAACGGTGATGACCAACAACTGAAGCGAACCAACAGAGATGGCGTGGACGGCCGGGGGCGGCTCGCCGCCCCCGGGT
>JAKAFI010000200.1 GCA_021818005.1 Acidobacteriota bacterium
GACGGCCCCGAGCGCCTGCTCGCCGTCCTCGACCGCCTCGGCGCCGTCGCCGAGGCGCGAGCGATCGCGGACGAGTTCGGCCGCCGCGCGGTCGCGGCGCTCGCGCCGTTGCCGCGCGGGCCGGCGTTCGAGGTGCTGGCGGCCGCGCCGCGCTACGTGCTCGAGCGCGAGTTCTGACGGCGCGTCGCGACGGCGAGCAGCTTCCGACGACACGCGCTCCCCGAACTCCGGCGCTCGACCCGTTCGCACCGGCCTCCTCTCCCCTCCCCCGGCCGCGGACCCTCTTGCCGATTGACGTTCCGGGTGTTAGATTGGGAATCGAACATGGTCGCAGCGATCTTGCGTCAGGTCGTCGGGATGGAAGACGAGGCCGGAGCGGGTAATCCGATGGTCCCGCTTTTCCGCGCCCAGATCGTCCGCGCTCTCGCCGAGGGACGTTGGCGCTTCGCCGATCACTTCTGCGACAAGCTGCTCGCCGAGGAACCGGGCAACCTCGAGGCGTTACTGCTCAAGGGCCACCTCGCGTGGTGTCACTTCCACGACACCGGGGCGGCGCTCAACTACTTCCGGAAGGTCATCACGCTGGGGGGGTTCGAGTCGTCCAACGAGTACGTGGCACGGGCCCGAAGCTCCCTGGCACGACTCCTGGAGCAGTTGAGCTGAACTCCTCGCGGACCGGCCACACCTCGGCGCCCACCGGGCGCTCCATGTCGAACACGTAGACGCGCGAGACAAGCCTCGGCTCAGGGTCGAGCCAACGACGCTCGCCGAGGAGCCGCACCACCGGCTGCGCCTCGGCACGCAGGGCGGCGAGGTCGCCGTCGGGTCCGGCGGAGGTGGCGAGGAACGCGGCGCCGTCGCCGGCGAACTCGAGCCGCAGGTAGCCGAAGACCGGGCGCGGCAACGCCAGCTCCCAGCCCCCGCCCGCGAGCGCCCGCACCGCGGACGCGGCCACCTGCACCGGTTCGTCGACCGTGACCTCGTCCAGCGTCTGTGGGTGTGAGAGCGGCTTCGGATACCCCCAGGGGAAGTGCGGCGGGCTCCCCCAGACGACGGGGGGAGGGCCGTCACCCGGGCCGGGCGCCGCCAGGGAGAAGCGGTCCCGCGAGCGGAACCTCGGGCCGCTGACCAGCACGTTGCGGCCGACCCCGGAGACGTCGAGCGCCAGCAGCAGGCCGCCGACTGGGGTCGGCGAGCGCACCTCGGCGGCGATCACGTTGTCGCCCTGGCGGAGCAGGTGGCCGACGTCGAACAGGTCCAGGCGGAACCCCGGCCGGCTCCAACCGCACGCGGCCGCGGTGCCGTTCACGTACACCACGTACTCGCGGTCGCCGCATACCTTGAGCAGCGCCGCGCGCGGCGGCGCGTCGAGGTGCAACGAGGCGACGAAGAGCGCGGCCTCCGGGTGGATCTCGTCGAGCTCGTTGGTGACCCAGATCCAGCGGGCGTTCCCGGTCAGGTGCGAGAGCTCGCGCTCCCAGAACGTGTGGAGCGAGAACACTCCGGCCGCAACGCCCACGGCCAGGGCGAGGAGCACGAAGCTCTGCCGGCGCCGGATCGGATCGCGACTCGCCACCGCGAGAGTGTAGCAACCTCGTGGCTCGGATGAGGTCGGCCCACCGTCCGACGGTGGTTGCAGCGGCCCCGGCGTAGAATAGAAGCGACGGTCCGGGACGAGGATCGACAAGAGGATCGAAAAATGGCGACCATGGATAACCTCAAGGCAGCGTTCGCCGGCGAGAGCCAGGCGAACCGCAAGTACCTCGCGTTCGCGAAAAAGGCGGATGCCGACGGCTTCAAGCAAATCGCCAGGCTGTTCCGCGCCGCGGCGGAGGCCGAGACCGTCCATGCCCACGCCCATCTGCGGGCCATGGGCGGGATCGGCGGCACGCGGGAGAACCTCGAAGCCGCGATCGCCGGCGAGGGGTACGAGGTCCGTGAGATGTACCCGGGGTTCGTCGCCGAGGCCGAGAGGGAGGGCCACAAGGCGGCGCTGGTGTCGTTCAGGAACGCGCTCGCGGTCGAGAAGGTCCACCACGCCCTCTACACCGGCGCTCTCGAGGCGTTCACCCAGGGCAAGGACCTCAAGGGCGAGCGGGTCTGGGTCTGCCCGGTCTGCGGCAACACGGTCGTCGGCGAGGAACCGCCGGAGACGTGCGCCGTGTGCGGCGTCGGTCGCGACAAGTTCTTCGAGGTGAAGTAGCGCCGCCGGGGCGGGGGTGAGCGTTCCAACGGACACAACCCTCGACGCTCGTGGTCGGAGCGGTTGCCGAGACGCCGACTGGTCGTATGCCAGCGCGTCGTGCGAAATATCCATCAAACAAGCCGAGCAATGTATGCATCCTCTCGGGCCGGGGTAGGCAGGCACTGCCCGGGCCCTTGACATTGCCAACGGGGGGGGGGTACCGTCCCAACGATGTCCAGGGAGGGTACAATGACTTCGAGTGTTTCTCGTCTAAGTGTTGTCATCTTCCTTGCAGCGGTCTGCCTGTTCTCCGCCACTGCGCCTGCGGTGTACTACCCGTGCTTCGACTGTTCATTCGGTGGCGGAGGCGCGGGACCGATCTGCAACGCGTGCCTGAGCCAGTGTGCGGCGGACTTCTCCAACTGCGTGGGCGAGAACCCCGGCCTGGCCGGGCGCAACCTATGCCTTTCGGAGCGTAACGCCTGTGAAGGTGCGTGTTTGAGCGACTGCCCAGATTGCTAGCAACCCGGCCTCAATAAGCTAAGGAGCGTGGATGATGTGTGAGAAGAGACTTGCTTGGGCGTTGGCGGGCGCGTGCTCCCTACTTGCGACGCTGCCGATGGTCGCGAGCGCTGCTTCCAAGTCGCTCGAAATTCGCCGGCACTGGGTCCAGAATGCGCACGCCTTGGACGCGAAGGAGGCCGCAAAGCTCGCGGCGGAGGTTCCCGATGCCAGGAGTCGGGACATCCTCGCAGGAAAGCTTGAGGCCTCGCTCATCCTTCGTAACTGGTACCCGTCCTTGCCGCAAGGCGGCCGCTGGACCCCCAAAGGGGCGGTCCGCGCTGAAACGATCGTCCTCTTCGACCTTGGCGCAGCGAACGTCCGGTTTGGTTGGTGGACCGACACGGACTTTGCGGACGGCAGGGACAGCTATGTCCTGCGAATCTGGAGGAAGGGCAGCGAAAAGGTTGTGATGACCTTCAAGACTGAGCACCCGAGTCTCGGAAATACGATGAAAGGTTATCTCGACAACGGGAAGGTCGCTGCAAAGTCTGGATCGATGGCCGACATTGATGCTGCGACACTTCTCACGTTCGACTTCGCGGGTCGGAGGCTGGTGATCCCACTCAGCGAGTGGACGGAAGGCCTACGGAATGCGGAAGAGCGCGGCTGGCTCACGCAGGCGATTGAGACCGATAGCGACCTGAAGGCCTCGCTTGAAGACATCGCTGTAGTCGCGAACCTCGAACCAGAGCTGAACGTCATGTGCACGCTCGTTATCCAACCACTTCTTCGGGAGGACCGGTACCGTTGTTCGCCAGAGGGGGCTTCATTCCTGAGACTCGCTCGCAAGCCGGACTGCGACTTCGACTCTTGGTTCGGCGAGACCTGCTCTTTGGAGCAGTCGTTGGAGTTTCGCCTTCGCAAGCAACCGGTCTTAGCACCACCGCCGACACCCTAAGCGAGTTCGGTGGCCGTGCTGGCCCACTGAGGCGAAGCGCGGATTGCGGTGCATGGGTGGAAGGTCGCTACCCCCAGCGATCGCGGCGACGAGGTGTCCGGCTGGCCCTCGTCGCGAGCGGTGGACTGTGACGAGGTTCAAGCGCACAGGGTTTGACACCCGCCGGCTGATCCCGTAGAGTGCCTCCACAGGATGGACAGGAACCGCGCTCTCGCCGTGATCCCGGCGCGCTATTCCTCCACCCGCTTCCCCGGCAAGCCCCTCGCCCCCATCGCGGGCCGACCGATGGTGGCGCACGTCGTGGAGCGGGCCCTGGAGGCCGGCTGCTTCGCCGAGGTGCTCGTCGCCACCGACGACGAGCGCATCGCGCGCGCCGCCGAGTCGGCCGGCGCCCGGCCGGTGATGACCGGCGAGTGCCGCAGCGGCAGCGACCGTGTCGCGGCGGCGGTCCGCGGCCTCGACGCCGGCGCGGTGGTCAACGTGCAGGGGGACGAGCCCGCCGTGCCGCCAGCCAACCTGCGCCTGCTCGCCGAGTTCCTGCGCGCCCGCCCGGAGGCGCCGATGGCGACGCTCGCCCTCCCCGGCTCTCCCGCGGATCTCGACAACCCGAACATCGTCAAGGTGGTGTGCGACCTCGCCGGGCGGGCGCTGTACTTCTCCCGCGCCGCGATCCCGTACCCGCGTAACCCGGAGCCTGGTCTCGTGCGCCGGCACGTCGGGCTGTACGGGTTTCAGAAGCCGGCGCTGCTGCAGTTCGCCGCGTGGCCGGAGACCGCCCTCGAGCGCGCCGAGGGGCTCGAACAGCTCCGCGCGCTCGCCCACGGCATGGCGCTGCACGTTCTCGATGCCGCCGCCGACTCGGTGGCGGTCGACGTCCCGGCCGACGTCCCGCGCGCCGAGGCCGCCCTCGCCGCCCTCGCGAGCCGAGGTGGGAGCGCTTCGTGAGTTCCCGAGCCTTCCGTAGCGTTGGTTCCATAACGGGGCTCGGGGCTCGGGGCTCGGGGCTCGTGCAGGCACCGCGGCACCACCTTGACCGCGGATCTTGCCGGACCCCGAACCCCGAACCCCGAACCCCGGTCCTGAAAGGTGGTGCTTGATGGCGACGAAATACGTGTTCGTGACCGGGGGCGTGGTGTCCTCGCTCGGCAAGGGGATCACCGCGGCTTCGGTGGGCGCGTTGTTCGAGGCGCACGGCCTCAAGGTCACCCTGATGAAGTGCGACCCGTACATCAACGTCGACCCCGGCACGATGTCGCCGTTCCAGCACGGCGAGGTCTACGTCACCGACGACGGCGCCGAGACCGACCTCGACCTCGGCCACTACGAGCGCTTCACCAACGTGGTGACCTCGCGCAAGAACAACATCACGACCGGCCGGGTCTACCAGTCGGTGATCGAGAAGGAGCGCCGCGGCGACTACCTGGGCTCGACGGTGCAGGTGATCCCCCACATCACCGACGAGATCAAGGCGGCGCTCCGCGACGTCGCGGAGGACCACGACGTCGTCATCGTCGAGATCGGCGGCGTCGTCGGCGACATCGAGTCGCTGCCGTTCCTCGAGGCGATCCGCCAGTTCCGCCAGGACGCCGGACGCGGCAACGCGATCAACGTGCACGTTACCCTCGTGCCGTACCTCGCCGCGCCCGACGAGCTCAAGACCAAACCGACGCAGCACTCCGTCAAGGAGCTGCTCTCGATCGGGATCCAGCCCGACGTGCTGGTGTGCCGCGTCGACCGCCATCTCCCCGAGGAGATGCGGCGCAAGATCGCGCTCTTCTGCAACGTGGAGGAGAACGCGGTGATCCCGGCGCGCACCGCGGACACGATCTACGACGTCCCCCTCCGTCTCGCCGCCGAGGACCTCGACGGGTTGCTGCTCTCGATGCTCAACCTGCCGCGCGGGCAGCGCGACCTGTCGCGCTGGCAGACGATCGTCGACCGGCTGCACAAGCCGGCGCGCACCGTGCGCATCGGCATCGTCGGCAAGTACGTCAACCTCGTCGACAGCTACAAGTCGCTCAACGAGGCGCTGCTGCACGGCGGCATCGCCAACGACGCCAAGGTCGAGCTGGTCTTCATCGACTCGGAGAAGCTCGAGGAGGAGGCGTACGTCGAGGAGCTGTTCCAGGTGGACGCGATCCTGGTGCCGGG
>JAKAFI010000201.1 GCA_021818005.1 Acidobacteriota bacterium
CGGCCGAGCCGGTGGTGCGGGCGCTAGAATGCCGGTGACGTTTTCGAGCGCCGGACGTTCGCGGCGCGACGCGAGAGGACGCGGATGCCGACGGTCAGCTTCACCCTCAACGGCCGCCCGACCACGGTGCCGTACGAGGACGGGATGCACCTGCTCGAGGTGCTGCGCGAGGAGTGCGGCGTCGTCTCGGCCAAGGACGGCTGCGCGCCGCAGGGGGTGTGCGGCTGCTGCACCGTCCTCGTGGACGGGCGCCCGGCGCTGGCCTGCCTGAAGAAGCCGGCCGAGGTCGCGGGCCGCTCGGTGGTGACGCTGGAGGGGATCCCCGAGGCCGAGCGCGCGCTGCTGGCGCGCGCGTTCGTGCAGGAGGGCGCGGTGCAGTGCGGCTACTGCACCCCGGGGATCATGGTGCGGGCGTCGTCGCTGCTCGAGCGCGGCAAGACCGGCGACCGCGACGCGGTAAGCCACGCGCTCGGCGGCCACATCTGCCGCTGCACCGGCTACCGGGGCATCGTCGACGCGATCCGCTCCGCCGGCGAGGCGTGGGAGGCCGGCGGTGCGTTCGCGAGCGACGAGCCGCGACGGGGCGTGCGCTTCGCCGCGGCGGCGGGCCGCGCCGACGGCGACGGCGGCAGCGGCGTCGGCGGCTCGGCGCCGCGCTATCGCGGTCTCGAGTACGCGCTGGGCGCCAAGCCGTACGTCGCCGACATGCGCGTGCCCGGGATGCGGCACGGCGCGGTGGTGCTGGCGCCGCACCCGCGCGCCCGGGTGCGGGCGATCGACGCCGCGCCGGCGCTGGCGATGCCTGGGGTCGAGCGCGTGCTCACTGCCGCCGACGTGCCCGGCGAGCGGCTCGTCGGCCTCGTCGTCGCGGACTGGCCGGTGTTCGTCGCGGTCGGGGAGACCACACGCTGCGTCGGCGACGTGCTCGCGCTCGTGGTTGCGGATTCGCAGTTCCACGCGCGCCAGGCGGCGAAGGCGGTCCGCGTCGAGGCCGAAGCGCTGGAGCCGGTGACCTCGCCGGAGGCGGCGCTGGCCCCGGGCGCGCCCGCCATCCACCCCGGCGGGAACCTGCTCGAGGTGACCGCGTTCACGCGCGGGGACGCGGATGCGGCGCTCGCCGCCTCGGCGCACGTCGTGTCGCGGACGTTCACCACCCAGCGGATCGAGCACGCGTTCATGGAGACCGAGGCGTGCCTCGCGCTGCCGGAGGGCGGCGGCGTGCGGGTCTACTCGCAGGGGCAGGGCGTGCACGACGACCAGCGCCAGATCGCCGCGGTGCTCGGCGTCGCCCGCGAGCGGGTCGCCGTCGAGCTCGTTGCCAACGGCGGCGCGTTCGGCGGCAAGGAGGACCTCTCCATCCAGGCGCAGACGGCGCTCGCCGCGCTCCTGCTCGGCGCTCCGGTGCGCGTGGTCCTCACCCGCGAGCAGTCGATCCTGCTGCACCCCAAGCGGCACCCGCTCACGATGGAGTACACCGTCGGCTGCGACGCCGGCGGGCGGCTGACCGCGGCGCGCGTCCGCATCGTCGGCGACACCGGCGCCTACGCCTCGGTCGGCGCCAAGGTGCTCGAACGCGCGGCCGGGCACTCCTGCGGCCCGTACCGCGTGCCCGCGGTCGACGTCGAGGCGAGGACCGTCTACACCAACAACCCGCCGTCCGGTGCGATGCGCGGCTTCGGCGTGTGCCAGACGGCGTTCGCCGTCGAGGGGTGTCTCGACCTCCTCGCCGAGCGGGTCGGCCTCGACGGCTACGACATCCGCGAGCGCAACATCCTCGGCCCCGGCGACCGCTTCGCCACCGGCCAGATCATGACCGCGGCGTGCGGCATCCGGGCGACGCTGGAGGCGGTGCGCGACGTCTACAAGGCGAACGCCGGCCGCGCCGGGATCGCGTGCGGGATCAAGAACACCGGCATCGGCAACGGGCTCGCCGACACCGGGCGAGTGCGGATCCGGGTCGAGCCGGGCGGCCGCCTCGAGGTGCTCACCGGCTTCACCGAGATGGGGCAGGGGCTGTTCACGATCCTGCGCCAGGTGGTGCACGAGGAGACCGGGATCGCGCCGAAGACGATGACGGTGGCGGCCCGCAGCGAGCCCGACGTCGAGTGCGGGATGACCACCGCCTCGCGCGCGACCGCGCTGGCGACGATGGCGGCGCAGCGCGCGGCGCGAGCGCTCGCGGCCGACCTGGCGACGGCGCCGCTCGCCGAGCTCGCCGGGCGCGAGTACCGCGGCGAGTACGTGTGCGACATCACGGTCCCGCCCGGCACGAAGGTGGACAACCCGGTCACCCACATGACGTTCGGCTACGCCACCCAGGTCGTGCTGCTGCACGAGGACGGGCGGATCGCCAAGGTGGTCGCGGCGCACGACGTCGGCCGCGCGATCAACCCGCTCGCCTGCGTGCAGCAGATCGAGGGCGCGGTGCACATGGGCCTCGGCTACGCGCTCTCCGAGGAGCTGCCGTGCCGCCAGGGACGCCCGGTCTCGACGCGGATGCGCGACCTCGGGATCCTGAGCGCGGCCCAAACCCCGGAGGTCGAAGTGATCCTCGTCGAGGTCCCGGATCCGGTCGGCGGCTACGGCGCCAAGGGGGTGGGCGAGATCGGCCTCGTCCCCACGGCCGCCGCGGTGGCCGGCGCGATGGCCGCGTTCGACGGCGTCCGCCGCACCGCGCTGCCGATGACCGACGCCCCGGCGTCGCCGCGCCGGCGCGTCGGCGGGGATAAGCGCGCCGGCGTCGTGGGGGGGAGGGTCACGCGATGAGCGCAACGGGCCGTGGGATCACGAGGCGGGGCCTGCTGGCCGGGTTCGCGGGCGGCGTGGCGGCCGCGGTGATCGGCCCGCGGTCGGTCGCGGCGGCCGCGCGGGCGCGCGTCGTCCGCGTCGAGTCCGACAAGGTGTGGGCCGGGGATGCCCGCGACCCGCAGGTGGTGGCCGCGATGGTCGACGCCGGGGTGATGGCGCTCGCGCGGGCGGCCACGCGGGACGCGGCGTGGCGCCATTTCGTCAAGCCCGGCATGCGGGTGGGCCTGAAGATCAACCTGCTCGGGCGGCCGCTGATCTACACCGCCCCGGAGCTCACCGACGCGGTGGCCGCCGGGGTGATCTCGGCCGGGGTGAAGCCCGGCGACCTCATCGTCTGGGACCGCTGGAAGGACCACTTCGGGCCGACGCGCTACAAGTTCGGCCGCGGGCGGCACGGCGAGAGCGTCGAGGCCGGCGGCCGCTACGATGCGGCCCGTGGGCTCGCGGGGAGTGAGGGCAGCGCGCCGATCGACACGATCGCCGCCGACCGCACCGACGCCACGATCAGCCTGCCGGTGCTCAAGGACCACGGCACCTCCGGCGTGACGCTCGCGCTCAAGAACGTCGCGTTCGGCTGCTACGACCACTACCGCAGCGCCCACGAGCACAACTGCGACCCGTACATCGCCGAGGCGTACGGGCACTTCGTCACCGTCACCCGCGTGCCGCTCATCGTGATGGACGCGACCGAGGCGTGCTGCGACGGCGGCCCGCGGCCTGCCGACCGCGGGCGCCTGTGGCGGGAGAACGCGGTGTACGTCGCCGACGACGCGGTGGCGCTCGACGTCGTGGCTCGCCGGGTCATCATGGCGAAGCGGGCGGCGCGCGGCCTCTCCGACACGAGCCGGGCGACCCGTCACATCGAGACCGCGATCAGGATGGGGCTCGGCGTCGGGGATCCGTCCCGCATCGACGTGGTCACGATCGCGGTCTGACGCCGGGGTCGGCGCCGCATCCGCCGCGGTGGTCTCGGCCGGAGGTCGGCCGCGCGTAGAATTGGCCGGCCTGGGAAAGGAAGCGACGACCCCTGGACATCCGCCGGTACGACAGCGTGCTTGCAGCGATCGGGTGGACTCCGATGGTCCGGTTGAACCGGGTCACCGAGGGTCTGCGCGCCGAGGTCTGGGCCAAGCTCGAGTTCCTCAACCCGATGGGGAGCATCAAGGACCGCATCGCGCACTACATGATCGAGAAGGCCGAGCGCGAGGGCCGGATCGAGTCCGGCGCCGTGATCGTCGAGAACTCGTCCGGCAACACGGCGCTCGGGCTGGCGATGGTGGCGGCCCAGAAGGGGTACCGCCTCAAGGTCGTGGTGCGCGACAGCATCAGCCCCGAGAAGGCGCGACAGCTGGAGGCGCTGGGCGCGGAGGTGGTCAAGGTGGACCACACGCTGCCCCCCGACTCGCCCGACTCCTACAACCGGATCACCCCCCGCCTGGCGGCCGCCACCCCGGGGAGCTACTTCCCCGACCAGCACAACAACCGGGACAACAACGAGGCGCACTACGCCACGACCGGGCCGGAGATCTGGGAGCAGATGGAGGGGCGGATCGACGTCCTGGTCGCCGGCATGGGCACGGGCGGCACGATCGGCGGCACCGCGAGGTACCTCAAGGAGCGCGACCCGGCGATCCGCGTCGTCGCGGTGGACCCCGTCGGCTCGATCTTCTACGACTACTTCCGCACCGGCGAGCGCGTCGAGCCGCGGCCGTACCTCATCGAGGGGCTCGGCGACGAGTTCGTGATCGGCACCGCCGACTTCACCGTGATCGACGACATGATCCGCGTCACCGATCGCGACGCCTTCCTGACCACGCGCGAGCTGGTGCGCCGCGAGGGGATCATGGGCGGCGGCTCGAGCGGCGCGGCGCTGTGGGCCGTCCGCAGCCTGGCCCGCACCCTGGACCGACCGGCCCGCATCGTCACGATCTTCCCGGACGGTGCCTCCCGCTACCTGAGCACGATCTTCAACGACGAGTGGATGCGCGAGCGCGGGTTCCTCTAGACGACGGGCGGCAGCGTCACGGCCCGCGCTGCAGGTCGATGCGCTTGAGCTGCTCGAGCTCGTCGCGGACGCGTCGCAGCTGGGCCTCGCGCTCCGCCAGCACGGCGCGCAGGTGTTGCAGCTGCTCGGCCGCCGTCTTGACCGCGGCCGCGAGCGTGCGCGTCTCCTGCTGCGACCCGGCGAGCGTGTCTTTGAGCGCCGCGATCTGCGCCGCCGCGGCGGCGGCCGCGTCCTCGAGCGCGGCCTCGTGCTCGAGCTGGGGGATCAGGAGCGCGGCCTGCGCCGCCTCCTTCGAGCGCGGGAAGCGCGCGGCCAACCGCTGCAGCACCGCGACGGCGCGCCGCGCGTCGTGCGCGGGGCCGGGGCGGGCGTAGGCGAGCGCCAGGCGGAGGCGGAGCGCGGCGTCGTCGCGCGCGCTCGGGTCCGTGCGCAACGCTTCCTCGTAGGCGGCGACCGCCGCCGGGTAGTCCCCGGCGCGGAACGCGCGGTCCCCGACCGAGGGAACGGTGGCGCAGCTCACCGCGGCGAGGAGAAGTGCGGGCAGGAAGCGAAGCTGGCGTCTCATGCGTCGCCCGGGATGGTAGCGCGCCCGGCGGCGGGTTGCTGCGGCGCGGTGTGCGCGGCCGGGAGCAGGACCGCGAAGACGCTGCCGGAGGGTCGGTTGTCGGCGACCCAGATCGCGCCGCGATGGGCGCGGACGATCTCGGCGGCGATCGCGAGGCCGAGCCCGACGCCGGCCCCGGCGCGTTTCGAGCCTTCGTGCGCCTGGCGGAACTTCTCGAACACGCGCGCCTTGTCGCGGTCGGGGATGCCCGCACCGAGGTCGGCGACGCGCGCCAGCGCGAACGGGCCGCCGCGCGCGGGCCCGAGCCTGCCGGCGACGGCCCGCGGGGCGTCGGCCGGCACCTCCGGCTCGAGCCGCACGGCGAGCGTGACCGGCCG
>JAKAFI010000202.1 GCA_021818005.1 Acidobacteriota bacterium
ACGGCGAGGCGCTCCCCTGGGGTCACCCGGACTGGGCCAGCAAGCGCCTCGCCGCGATCATCGCCGCCGGCGGGCGGCCGGAGAACGCCGCCGAGATCGTGGTGCCGCCCCCGACGCCGGTCCCGACGCCGGCCGCCACGGGCGCCGCGCCGAAGCCGAAGTGAGCGCGGGCGGCGCCGCCTCGGGCCGCTGAGCTCGGCCGGTCAGCGCTCGCCCTCGACGCGGCGGCGGACCGCCGCGGCGAGGGCGACGAACGCCTGCGACGCCGCCGAATCGGGGTGCGAGACGACGATCGGGGTGCCGGCGTCGCCGCCCACCACGATCGCGGGGTCGATCGGGACATCACCGAGGAACGGAACGCCGAGCTGTTCAGCGGTGCGGCGGCCGCCGCCGTGTTTGAAGATCTCGCTGCGCTCCCCGCAGTGCGGGCAGACGAACGCGGACATGTTCTCGATCACGCCGAGCACCGGCACGTTCACCTTCTGAAACATCGCCAGCCCCTTGCGGGCATCGACCAGCGCCACGTCCTGCGGCGTGGTGACGATCACCGCGCCGTCGAGCGGCAGTTCCTGCGTGATCGTGAGCTGGGCGTCGCCGGTCCCCGGCGGGAGGTCCACCACGAGGTAGTCGAGCGCTCCCCACTCGACGTCCTCGATGAACTGTTGCAGCGCCTTCATGACCATCGGGCCGCGCCAGATCACCGGCTGGTCCGGGTCCATCAGGAAGCCGAGCGACATCACCTGGACGCCGTTGCCGTCCACGGGAAGGATCTTGTCGGCCGCGTTCACGCGCGGCTTGTCGGTGCAGCCCATCATCAGCTGCTGCGACGGGCCGTAGATGTCGGCGTCGAGCAGCCCGACCGTCGCCCCACCGCGGAGCAGCGCCACCGCCAGGTTGGCTGCGACGGTGGACTTGCCCACGCCGCCCTTTCCGGAGGCGACCGCGACCTTGTAACGCACGCCCGGCAGAGAGCGGCGGGCCGGCGCCGGCGCGTGCGCCGCTTGCGGCGCCTGCACCTTGCACTCGACGCTGATGGCGCCCACGCCGGGCAGCGCTGCGAGCGCCGCGCGCGCGTCCCGCTCCACCGTTTCCCCGGCCTGCGGGTTGGCGGTCGTCATCGCGATCTCGACCGCGACGTCGGCGCCGGTCACCTGCACGCGGCGGACGAAGCCGAACGACACGATGTCGCGCGCCAGACCGGGAAACTTCACCTTGCCAAGAGCGTCGAGAACGTCCTTCTCCGAAAGCGCCATCACCCCTCCTCACGACCAGCCGAAGTGCCGTTGCACCGCGGGCGCCGCCATCCCCGGGTTCCACGGCGGGTCCCACACGATCTCGACGTTCACGTCCTGCGCTCCCGTCACGCGGCGGATCGCCGCCGCCGCCTCGTCCGAAATACGCCGCACCAGCGGGCAGCCGTGCGTCGTCAGCGTGAGCTGTACGTGCACCGCGCCGGAGGGCGCGACCTCGACGCCGTAGACCAGCCCGAGGTCCACCACCGAGAACGGCACCTCGGGGTCCATCACCGTGCCGAGCGCCTCCCACACCTGCGTCTCACCGACCATCGCGCACCCCTCCCGCACTTCCGGCAACCGCGCCCGCGGCCCCGGAATTGCCGCGCAGTCGCTCCAGCTCGCACCGCACCTGCTCCATCATCACGCCCTTCTCGGTCACGCCGCGCCCGATGGTCGGGATCGGCTCGCCGAACCGCACCGTGACCGTGCCGGGGCGGATCAGATAGTTGTGCTTGCCCAGGCAGCGCCCGGCGCCTTCGATCCCGACCGGCACGATCGGGATCCCCGCTTTGATCGCGATCAGGAACCCGCCGCGCTGCAACGGGAGCAGGCGGCCGTCGGTGGAGCGCGTCTCCTCGGGGAAGAGGAGCACGGAGCGACCGCGGCGGATCCGCGCGGCGGCCTCCTCGAACGAGCGCACCGCCTCACGCCGGTTCTCGCGGTCGACCGGGACGAACCCCATCGCCGCGATCGCCCACCCCAGGAACGGCACCCGGAACAGCGACTTCTTGGCCAGGAACCGCACCTGCACCGGGACCGACGCCAGCAGCGCCGGGATGTCGAGCCACGACTCGTGGTTGGCCATGAACACGACCGGCTCGCCGCGCGGCACCCGCTCGCGCCCCTCGCAACGCAGGCGGACGAAGCCGCCGAGGAGGATGCTGCGGGCCCACCACCTCGCGCCGCGCAGCGTCCAGTCGCCGCGCGGCGGCACGAAGCCGATGATGGCGCCGTAGGTGCCCGCCACGACCGTGTTGACGACACCCAGCACGACGAACGAGAGCATCGCGAGCGCGCGCAGAATCAGCACCGCCGGATTGTACCCTCAGCACACGGCACAGGGCACAGGGCTCCGGCACGATCGTGGGTTGTGGTCCGCGGCTCGCAAGTGAAGAGTTGAGAGTTGAGAGTGAAGAGTTAGAGGCGGTAGAGGGGAGAAGGAAGAGGGACGGCAACACCCGCACCGATTGCTCTTCCTCGTCCCTCTACCCTCTACCGTCTACCCTCTCGCCCTTTCCCGGGTCCAACTCTTCACTATTCACTCTCAACTCTTCACTCTGCTTCTCAGAGGGCGTCGGACGCCGGCACCGGCCGCCCCGGCCCCTTGAGCTTGTCGACCGGCACGCCGGTGTACTCCGATACCATCGCGTACACCTCGTCGCCCTCGAGCACCTCGCGCTCGAGCAACGCCGCCGCGATCTTGTCCAGCACCGGGCGGTTCTCGCTCAGGGTCTGTTGGGCGCGCCCCCAGGCGTTGTCCACCAGGCGCTTGATCTCGCCGTCGATTTCCACCGCGGTCGCCTCGGAGTAGTCCTGGTGGCGGGCGAACTCCTTGCCGAGGAAGATCGCCTCCTCGCGCTTGCCGAAGGTGAGCGGCCCCATCGTGGACATCCCCCACTCGCAGACCATCTTGCGGGCGAGCTCGGTGGCGCGCTCGAGGTCGTTGCCGGCGCCGGTCGTGACGGCCTCCTCGCCGAACACGATCTGCTCCGCCAGGCGCCCGCCCATGAGCACGACGAGCTCGTCGGAGAGGTACGTCTTGGCGTGCAGGTAGCGGTCCTCCTCGGGGAGCTGCTGCGTCAGGCCGAGTGCGAGGCCGCGCGGGATGATCGTGACCTTGTGCAGCGGGTCCGCGTGCGGCAGCATGGCCGCGATCAGCGCGTGCCCGGCCTCGTGGTAGGCGACGATGTGCCGTTCCTCCTCGGAGAGCGCGAGCGAGCGCCGCTCGGCGCCCATCATCACCTTGTCCTTGGCGTACTCGAAGTCGGCCATCGCCACCGCGGTCTTGTTGAAGCGCGCCGCGCGCAGCGCCGCCTCGTTGACGAAGTTGGCGATGTCGGCGCCCGAGAAGCCGGGGGTGGCGCGCGCCAGCACCGGCAGCTCCACGTCCGGCGCCAGGGTGATCTTGGCGGTGTGCACCTTCAAGATCTCGGTGCGCCCGTTGAGGTCGGGGCGGTTGACGACGATCCGCCGGTCGAAGCGGCCGGGGCGGAGCAGCGCGGGGTCGAGGACGTCGGGGCGGTTGGTCGCGGCGATCAGGATCACGCCTTCGTTCGACTCGAAGCCGTCCATCTCGACGAGCAGCGCGTTGAGCGTCTGCTCGCGCTCGTCGTGGCCACCGCCGAGGCCGGCGCCGCGGTGGCGGCCGACGGCGTCGATCTCGTCGATGAAGATGATGCACGGGGCGTTCTTCTTGCCTTGCTCGAACAGGTCGCGCACGCGCGAGGCGCCGACGCCGACGAACATCTCGACGAAGTCGGAGCCGGAGATCGAGAAGAACGGGACCGCCGCTTCACCTGCGACGGCGCGAGCGAGCAGCGTCTTGCCGGTCCCCGGAGGACCCATCAGCAGCACACCCTTGGGGATCTTGCCGCCGAGCTTCTGGAACTTCTGCGGCTCGCGCAGGAACTCGATGATCTCCTGCAGCTCCTCCTTGGCTTCCTCGACCCCGGCCACGTCCTTGAACGTGACCTCCTTCTTCTGCGGGTTGAGCAGGCGCGCGCGCGACTTGCCGAACGCCATCGCCTTGTTGCCGCCGGCCTGCATCTGGCGGTAGAAGAAGTACCACATCACCGCCAGCAGCACGAACGGCAACCACGAGAGGATCGCCGTCCACATCGAGCCCTGCGACGGTTGCTCGGCCTTGATCTTCACGTGGTGCTCGCGCAGCACCGAGACGAGCTTGTCGTAGCCCGGAGAGTAGGTCATGAAGTCGAAAGGGCGCGCCGCGAGCGGTCCCTGAGTGGGGGTGGCGGCGGTTTCGACCGACCGCCCGTACACCTCTTCGCCGCGGATCAGGACCTCCGAGACCTGGTTCTTCTCGACCCGGTCGAGGAAATCGGAAAAGGCGATCTCCTTGGTGCCGGCGCGGGTGGTGGTGATCCAGTTCCACAGCAGCACCACCGACACGATGATGACGACGACAAGGAGGGCGTTCTTGACGTTCTGGTTCACGTGATCTCCGAACTTCTCCTGGGACCGGCGCCGCCGGGCCCCGGCGGCGACGCTGGCTCCACCAGGGAGCCCCGGTCCCGGTTACACACCCTCAAGGATGTTGATTCCGGGAAGATTCCCCCACCGGCCGTCGAGCTCGATCCCGTACCCCGCCAGCCGGCCCTCCGGAACGTCCTCGAGGACCACGTACTTGGGTTCGAGGGCGACGCGGCGGAGCAGCGGCCGGTTGACGAGCGCCGCGACCTCGATGCTCGCCGGGCCGTGTTGCGCGAGGTGGGTGAGCAGGTAGTTCTCGGTCACTCCGGAGTGACAGATGTCCTTGAGGATGAGGGCGTGCGCCCCTTCGATGTGCACTTTGGTCGCGTACGAGAGCTCGATGATGGCGCCGCGCGGCTCGACCTGGTGGGTGACGTTCACCAGCTCGAAGCGCACGTCGCCGGGGATCGCGCGCAACAGGTCGGCGAGGAACACCGCCGCCCCCTTGAGCATGCCGACGAGCACCAGCTGGCGGCCCGCGTAGTCGGTGCCGATCCGCCGGCCGATCTCGGCGACGCGCGCCGCAATCCGCTCGGGTGCGATCACTTGTCGCGGCGTTCCCATGGTTCCTCCAGCTCGGCCACCACCGCGCCGGCGCCACCGGCCACGGCCCACCCCTCCGCTACCCCGACCGCAGGGAGCCAGATCATCGTACCATCGGCCACCAGGACAGGCCACGCCCGGCGCCACTCCGCAGGGACGCCGGCGGCGGCCAGCTGGCTTACCACCGGCCGCTGGCCGAACCGCTCGCCGGGCGCGACGGACCGCCACGCCAACGGCCGGTCGGCCACGCCGGGGGGCAGGCTCGCCGCATGCCGGCCGGCGCCGCCCGGAGGCGACCCCAGCCGCCCGATGAACCCTCCCGGGAGCGTGAGGCACGACGGCACGGCAGCCGCGATCGGCGCAAATGGGTCGAGCCGCGGCGGGCTCAGCACGAGGCGTTTCCCGCGCCGGCGCAGCACCCACCGGCGCCCGAGATCGACCGCACCAGGGCCGCTCCCGTCGATCATGCGATCGGCCTCCTCGAGTTGGGCACGGCATGGCGGCTCGGCCAGCGGGACGCGCGCCGCCAGCTCGAGGACCCAGCGGGCCCGCAGGGCGCGCGGGAGCGCGGCGACCGCCGCCAACGGCACCGGCCGCCCGACCTCGGGCCAGGCGCCGCGCTCGGAGAGCACCTCGGCGAGGCAGGCGTCGTCCTCGGCGGCCGCGGCGGCGAACGCCGCCAGGTGCGCCGCGG
>JAKAFI010000203.1 GCA_021818005.1 Acidobacteriota bacterium
GATCGAGAAGCTCGGCGCGAAGGTCGTCGCCAAGCTCCCGATCGGGCCGACCGACTGGGACAAGACGATCGGCGACGCGCTCACCGTGGACAAGCCCGACGCGGTCTTCATCTGTGCCTACGGCGACGAGATCCTGGGGGCGCTCACCGTGGTGCGCGGGGTCAAGTACCCCGGCACCGTGTGCGCGGTCTCGGCGATCGAGACCGGCGACGTCGTGCGGCGCGCCGGGGCGCTGGCGAACGGGGTCTTCGTCCCGATGGTGACGATCGACTTCGACTCGCCGAAGGAGCCGATCGCCTCGTTCGTGAAGCGGTTCAAGGCCGCGAACCACGGTGCCATGCCTGACCTGTTCGCGGCGTACGGCTACGACGCGGCGACGGTGGCGCTCGACGCGCTGCACGGGCGGCCCCCGAAGGACACCAGTGAGCTCCTGGTGCGGATCATGAGCCTCGGCGATCGCGAGGGCGTGACCGGCAAGCTGGCTTTCGACAAGGTGGGGAACATCGACCATCACCCGACGATGCACGTCCTCGAGAACGGCATGCTCGAGCCGGTCGGCGCGTCGTAGGCCGGGCCCGCCTCCGGCCGTGAGCGCCTCGCCGCGGGCCGGCGCCCGCGGCGCTTGGCGGTGCGCGGACCGAGATGTATCCTCGGCCGCGGCCGTAGTTGCACCGCCAAGGGGAGGCACGCATGAGGGGCATTCCCACCCGCCTGTTCGCCGTCGTCGCCATCGCCTTTTCGACCCCCGCCCTCGCGGCGGCCGCGCCGGGGGGCACGGGGAAGGCGCCGAGCTTCTCCGAGCGCTTCGCGGGGATGGAGTTCCGCTGCATCGGCCCGTACCGCGGCGGGCGCGTCACCGCGGTCACCGGGGTCCGTCACGACCCGCTGACGTACTACTTCGGCGGCACCGGCGGCGGCGTCTGGAAGACGACCGACGCCGGCGCGAGCTGGCAGAACGTGTCGGACAAGTATTTCAAGACCGGGTCGGTCGGCGCGATCGCGGTCTCCGAGTCGGACCCGAACGTCGTCTACGTCGGCATGGGCGAGTCGCCGATCCGCGGCAACCTCTCCTCCGGCGACGGCGTCTGGAAGTCGACCGACGCGGGGCGCACGTGGCGCCACGTCGGCCTCGCCGACACGCGCCAGATTTCGCGCGTGCGCATCGACCCGAGCGATCCGGATCTCGTCTACGTCGCGGCGCAGGGGCATGCCTGGGGGCCGAACCCCGAGCGCGGGGTCTTCCGCTCGCGCGACGGCGGCAAGAGCTGGCAGAAGGTCCTCTTCGTCGACGACGCCACCGGCGCGGCCGACCTCGCGATCGACCCCGACAACCCGCGCATCCTCTATGCGGCGTTCTGGCAGGCGGTGCGCAAGCCATGGGACTTCGTCAGCGGCGGGCCGGGGAGCAGCCTGTGGCGCTCCACCGACGGCGGCGACACCTGGACGAAGCTGACCAACGGGCTGCCTGAGGAGACGCTCGGCAGGATCGGCGTCGCCGCCTCGGCGGCGAAATCGGGGCGAGTCTGGGCGATCGTCGAGGCGAAGGATCGCGGCGGCCTCTACCTCTCGGACGACTTCGGCGAGACCTGGAAGCAGGTCAACGACGAGCACAAGATCCGCGAGCGGGCGTGGTACTACTCCTGGGTGTACCCCGACCCCAAGGACGCGGACGCGCTCTGGCTCCCCAACGTCGCCCTGCACCACTCGGTGGATTCGGGGCGGACGTTCTCCGAGGTCGCCGAGCCGCACGGCGACGACCACGACCTCTGGATCGACCCCGACAACCCGGAGCGCATGATCCTGGGGAACGACGGCGGCGCGACCGTGACGTTCAACGGCGGCCGCTCGTGGTCCACGCTCGACAACCAGCCGACGGCGCAGTTCTACCGCGTGACGACGGACAACCGTTTCCCGTACTGGGTGTACGGCGCGCAGCAGGACAACTCGACCGTCGCGATCCCGAGCGGGGTGCCGGGCGATGGGATCTCGGCTGCCGACTGGCACGGCGTCGGCGGCGGCGAGAGCGGGTGGATCGCACCGCTCCCGGCCGACCCCGACATCGTCTTCGCCGGGGGCTACGGCGGCGAGATCTCGCGCTACGACCACCGCACGCGCGAGGTCTGGAACGTCATGGCGTGGCCGCAGCTCGCCGACGGGCGGGCGACCCGGGACCTCAAGTACCGGTTCCAGTGGAACGCCCCGATCGTGGTCTCGCCGACCGACCCGCCGACCCTGTACCACGCGGCGCAGGTCCTGCTGCGCAGCCGTGACCAGGGGACGACCTGGGAGGTCATCAGCCCGGACCTGACCCGTAACGACCCGAGCAAGCAGGGCCGCGCCGGCGGGCCGGTCAGCAACGACGTGACCGGGGTCGAGGTGTACGACACGATCTTCGCGCTCGCGGTGTCGCCGCACGAGCCCGGCGTGATCTGGGCGGGGACCGACGACGGCCTCGTGCAGCTCACCCGCGACGGCGGCAAGAGCTGGCAGAACGTGACGCCGAAGGGGTTCCCGGAGTGGATTCAGGTCAACTCGATCGAGGTGTCGCCGCACGATCCGGCCACCGCCTACGTCGCGGCCACGCGCTACAAGTTCGACGACGACCGGCCGTACCTCTACAGGACGGCCGACTACGGCCGGAGCTGGACGAAGATCACGGCCGGGATCCCGGACGGGGCGTTCACCCGCGTGGTGCGCGAGGATCCGGTCCGTCGCGGCCTGCTGTTCGCCGGCACCGAGACCGGCCTTTTCGTCTCGTTCGACGACGGCTCGTCGTGGCGGCCGTTCCAGCGCAACCTGCCGGCCGTGCCGATCACCGACCTGGCGGTCAAGGACGGCGACCTGGTGGTCGCGACGCAGGGGCGCTCGTTCTGGATCCTCGACGACCTCACGCCGCTGCGCCTGTGGGACGACGGCGTGGCGGCGAGCGACGTGCACCTGTTCCCGCCGCGGCCGACGCCGCGCTTCATGGCCGAGGCGCCGAGCGACGAGACGCGCGCGCTGCCGCGAGCCGTCGGCACCAACATGCCCGCCGGCGTGGTCATCAACTTCTGGCTGAAGGACGAGCCGAGCCGGGACCGTCCGGTCACCCTCGAGATCCTCTCGCAGGGGAAGGTGATCCGCACGCTGTCGAGCGCGAAGCCGGAGCTGACGGGCGACCTCGAGCAGCGCACCCGCGAGGAGGCGTTGCGCAAGGGCGAGGACAAGCCGCTCGCGCTCAAGCCCGGCCTCAACCGCGTCGTCTGGGACATGCGGGTGTTCCAGCCGACGCTGGTGCCGAAGGCGGTGTTCAACGAGGGGACGAAGGCACCGCCCAAGGTGGCGCCGGGGACCTACGAGGTGCGACTGACCGCTGGCGGCCACTCCACGACCGCCTCGTTCGAGGTCACGCCGAACCCAACCAGTCCCGCGACGGCGGCCGACCTGAAGGCACAGTTCGACCTGCTCGAAGCGATCCGCAACGATCTCTCCCTGACGCACGAGGCGGTGATGCAGATCCGCGACGTGCGCTCGCAGGTGCTCGACCTCGCCGGGCGGGCCCAGCGACTGGGGCTCGGCGACGCGCTCGAGAAGCGGGCGGCGCCGCTGGCGAAGGAGCTGACCGCGCTCGAACTCGAGCTGACGAACCCCGAGATCAAGGCGGACGAGGACGACCTCAACTACGAGCCCAAGCTCGACCACGACTTCACCTACCTCGCCGGGGTCGTCGCCAGCGCGGACCGGCGGCCGACGGCCGGCTCGGTCGAGGTGTACCGCGGGCTGAAGGCCAAGCTCGACGCGGCGCGGGAGAGGTTCCAGGCGCTGCTCGCCGGCGACGTGGCGGCGTTCTCGCGGGCGGCGGCCGAGATGAAGCTGCCGCTGGTCGCGCCGGCACCGAAGCTCGCCTCGTAGTCGCGGCGCGAGCGCGGGCAGGCCGTCGCCGGTGGCGACTTCGGACCGGGGCGGCGGCGTGGTAGCGTCTCGGTGTGGGCCGGACGCCGACGTTCGCAGGCGACCCGGAGGCCGTCCTCCGGGCCGTCTTCGGCTACACGGGCTTCCGCCCGCTGCAGCGCGAGGTCATCGAGCGCGTGATCGGCGGCGGCGACGCGTTCGTGCTGATGCCGACGGGGGGCGGAAAGTCGCTGTGCTACCAGATCCCGGCGCTCGTGCGGGCGGGCACGGCCGTCGTGGTGTCGCCGCTGATCTCGCTGATGAAGGACCAGGTGGACGCGCTGCGGGCGAACGGGGTCGCGGCCGAGCGCTACGACTCGTCGCTCGAAGCGGGCGCGGCGCGGCGCGTGCTGGCCCGGCTGCACGCGGGCGAGCTCGACCTGCTCTACGTCTCGCCCGAGCGCCTGATGACGGAGACGTTCCTCGAGCGCCTGCGCCCGCTCGATGTCGCCCTGTTCGCGATCGACGAGGCGCACTGCGTCAGCCAGTGGGGGCACGACTTTCGCCCGGAGTACGTCGCCCTGGGACGGCTGCGGCCGCTCTTCCCCGGCGTCCCGCTGCTGGCGCTGACCGCCACGGCGGACGAGGCCACCCGGGCCGACGTGCGGGAGAGGCTCGGCCTCGCCGACGCGCCGCTGTTCGCCGCCGGCTTCGACCGGCCCAACATCCGGTACACCGTCGTCGAGAAGAGCCGGCCGGCGGAACAACTCCTCACCTTCCTGCGCTCCCGCTCCGGGGACTCCGGCATCGTCTACTGCCTCACCCGCCGGCGCACCGAGGAGGTGGCGGCGCGGCTGGCGGTCGAGGGGATCGCGGCCGCCGCCTACCACGCCGGGTTGTCGCCGGAGCGCCGCACCGCGGTGCAGGACGCGTTCTTGCGCGACGAGCTGCAGGTCGTGGTGGCCACCGTCGCGTTCGGCATGGGGATCGACAAGCCCGACGTCCGCTTCGTCGTGCATCACGACATGCCGAAGAGCCTGGAGGGGTACTACCAGGAGTCGGGGCGGGCGGGGCGCGACGGCATGCCCGCCGAGGCGCTGCTCCTGTTCGGGCTGCAGGACGTGGTGATGGCCAGGCGCCTCGTCGAGACCGGCTCCGACCCCGATCAGGTCAGGATCGAGCTGCACAAGCTCGGGGCGATGGTGGCGTTCGCCGAGTCGGCGGGTTGCCGGCGGCGCGCCCTGCTCGGGTACTTCGGCGAGGCGCTGGAGCGCGACTGCGGCAACTGCGACGTCTGCCTGGAGCCGCCCGAGCGCTACGACGGCACCGAGGACGCGCAGAAGCTGTTGAGCTGCGTCTACCGGGTCGGGCAGCGGTTCGGCGCCCGTCACGTCGCCGACGTCCTGCGCGGCGCCGATGTCGCGCGCATCCGCGAGCTGGGTCACGACCGGCTCTCGACCTACGGAATCGGGAAGGACCGCCCCGCCGACGGCTGGATGGCGATCGCCCGTCAGCTCGTCCACCTCGGCTTCCTCCGTCAGGACGTCGCCAACTACTCCGTGCTCGAGCTCGCGCCCGCCGCCTGGGAGGTGCTCAGGGGAGAGCGGAAGGTCGAGCTGGCGGTGTGGCGGCCGCGCCGCCGTGCGGACGGTGTCAGGCGGCCGCGCCTGACCGCGGACGGCCGTCCGGTCGACGAAGCGCTCTTCGGGCGGCTGCGCGCCCTGCGCAAGCGCCTCGCCGACGAGCAGGGCGTTCCGGCCTACGTCGTGTTCTCGGACGCCACCCTGGCCGCGATGGCGGCGCTGCGGCCGCAGACCCGGGAGGAGTTGCGCCGGGTC